>JAGCSD010000184.1 GCA_017964345.1 Clostridia bacterium | reverse complement strand
CACTTCCTTGGCGCCGGCTTCGACCATCATAACGGCGTCTTTTGTGCCGGAAACGGTCAAATGCAAACGCGAAACCTTGCGTTCCTCTTCATCGGGGTTCAGAATATACTCTCCGTCGATCAAGCCGACCGTCACCGCGCCGGTAGGTCCGGCAAAGGGAATGTCGGAGATCGTCAGCGCCACGGACGAGCCGATCATCGCCAGCACGTCGGGCATATTATTGCGGTCAACCGACAGGCAGGTCGCCACGATCTGCACGTCGTTGAACAGTCCTTTCGGGAACAGGGGACGGATCGGGCGGTCGATCAGACGCGAAGTCAGGATCGCCTTTTCGCTGGCGCGCCCTTCACGGCGCAGGAAGCTGCCCGGGATGTTGCCCACCGAATACTGTTTTTCCTCAAATTCGACACTGAGAGGGAAGAAATCCATGCCTTCCCGGGGTTGTTTGGACATCGTTGCCGATACCATCACTACCGTATCGCCGCAACGCACGACGCATGAGCCGTTTGTCTGTCCGCAGTACTTACCGGTTTCGATCGTTAATTCTCTGCCGGCATACATGGTTTTGAACTGCTTGAAATCCATCATCTATACTCCTTTTAATAAAATAACGTATGAAAAGCGCCCTGCCGGAGAAGTTTGTCCCCGTCGGCGCGAAAAAAGCGAAAGGAGAAAAGCGGATATCGAAACAATATCCGCTTCTTTCTTACTTTCTGAGGCCGAGTTTTTTCACGATCGCTCTGTAACGCTCGATATCCTTGTCCTTCAAATAGGCAAGGAGCCCGCGGCGCTGACCAACCATAATGAGCAAACCTCTGCGGCTGTGATGATCCTTGGCATGGGTCTTCAGATGCTCGTTGAGATGGTTGATACGCTCGGTCAGAAGCGCGATCTGGACCTCAGGAGAACCGGTGTCGGTATCATGCAGCTTGTTGGCGGCAATGATCTCGGTCTTGGTCGTCTTATCCATGTACTGTTTCCTCCTTTTATATTTATGCAAACGCTGTTGCTCTCAGTAAACCGCCGGAGTTGCGTGAAAACCGAGAACAAAGTTCCGCATACGGCATGATTATAGCACGTTCCGCTTGTTTTGTAAACCGTTTTTTACGTTTCCGGCTCACTTTCACTTTCTTCTAACTCTTCGGCGCGCCGAAGCAGCGGCAACGGTTCCGCTTCCTCGGGATCGAACTCGCTTTCCTCTAAAAGCTCCAAGTTTTCTTGTACGGGCAGATCGTCCAAAGTGCTTAATCCGAAATGACGCAAAAACAGGTCCGTGGTGCCGAACAGCACCGGACGCCCGACAGCGTCCTTATGCCCCATTTCGGCGATCAGACCTTTCTGCTTGAGGCTCATGACCGCGTAATCGCATTTCACGCCGCGGATCTGCTCGATCTCGCCGCGTGTGACAGGCTGGCGGTAGGCAATGATCGACAGCACCTCCAGCGCCGCCTGCGAAAGCGATTTCTTCTGTACGGGATTCAACAAGTCTTCCACGAACCGCGCGTTTGCCGGGTTGGTGGAAAGCTGGATCATACTGCCGAATTCTTTCAGCAGGATCCCGCTTGTACCGGCATATTTTTCTTCCAGCACACTCAGTGCGTCACGCAGCTCCATCTCCGTGGTGCCGGTCACTTTCCTGATTTCTCCCGTATCCAGCGGTTCCCCCACGATAAACAGCAGGGTTTCGATCACCGAAGCAAGCTCAAGCCTCTCCATCGTTTTCTGTTTCCTCCCGCGGGGCTTTCTCCGGCGCGTCCAAATTGAGCAGTACCGTGATATCCCCGAAATTCTCTTTTTGCTCTAATTTCAAAAAGCGGTTTCGCCACAATTCCAAGAGTGCGGCAAACGTCGTCACGACCTCGCTTTTGTTTCCGTCATCTTCAAACAGGTCGAAAAAAGACATCTGTCTTCTGCGGCCGAGCCGCCTCCGGATATACGCCATTTTTCCCTTGACGGTATACGTATCCCGTCGGATTTCACGTTGACGGCGAATCTGCTTGCCCTCCACGCGCTTCAGTACGTCGGAAAACGCCGTCAGCAGGGCGTCGAGCTTCAACTCTTCCAGCTCGATGCGCTCTTCCAAGTGTATTTCCTCCGGGAGCTTATAATAGACGCGCAGATTTTCTTCCTCCATATCGTGGAGTTTTTCTCCCGCCTCTTTATAGAGCTTGTATTCCTGTAAGCGCCGGATCAACGCCTGCTCGGGATCCTCTTCCCCCTCTTCCAGCGGCGCGGGCTTGGGCAGAAGCGCGCGGGACTTGATTTCCAAAAGGTGCGCCGCCACGGTCAAGAATTCGCTGGCGTTTTCCATATCGAATTCGTTGAGGTTCGCCACATACGCCAGATACTGCTCCGTGATGTCGGAAACAAAGATGTCTTCAATAGCGATCTTGTCTTTTTCAAGCAAGTGCAGTAAGAGATCGAGCGGACCTTCAAATTGGTTGAGTTTCAGCTGTAATTCCATGCTTCCCCCTACGCCACGCCGGAAAAGATCAAGCCGACCAGCCAATCGATGCCGTCAAACAGCGCGCCGGACACGGTGGAAAGAAAACCAAGACGGTCGCCGAAGACCATCAGCGCGATCAAAATGAAAAATCCGTAGCGTTCTAAGAACATCATGGTGGTCGCCTTCATGCGCCACGGCAGGAACGACACAAGGATGCGGTAGCCGTCCAGCGGCGGGATCGGCAGCAGATTGAACACCGCGAGTGTCAGATTGACATACGCGAGATACTGGAAAAGCAGATAAATGATCTGCGCCGCCGTAAAACCCGTTGTATCCGAGAACCACGCGACGTTCGGATAAATAATGCTTGAGAAAAAGCGTCCGAAAAACACCGCGATAAACGCTAACATCACGTTGGCAAGGATGCCGGCTATCGAAACAAGAAATTCACTCCGTCTGCCGTGCCGGAACGCGCCGGGATTGACCGGCACGGGCTTTGCCCAGCCAAAGCCCACCAGCAGCAGGAGGATCGTACCGAACGGATCCAGATGTTTGATGGGATTCAGCGTCATTCTGCCTTGGGCGCGGGCATAGCCGTCGCCCTGTTTCCAAGCGGCAAACGCGTGCGCAAACTCATGGCAGGAAAGTGAAAAGAGCAGTGTCGGGATCAAAAGAAGGATCAACAGGAAATTCTCGTATGTAAAACCGTTCGAGAACAGTTGCAGAATCATACCGTTTTCTCCTTCCCAAGACGCGCGGGCAATACGTCGTTCTGTGCGATCTGCTCATAGCTTTGACGCTTGACGATCAGCTCGTCGTGACCGTTTTCCACCAAGACCATCGCGGGCACGGGATTCCGGTTATAGTTGCTCGCCATGGAATAGTTGTACGCGCCGGTCGTAAAGACCGCCAGCACGTCGCCGGGTTTTACGTGCGGCATGGGCGAATTCCAGGTGATCATATCGCCCGATTCACAGCACCGCCCCGCGAGCGACACGGGATAGTTCGCTTCTTCTCTCATACGGGAAGCGCAGACCGCGTCGTACTGCGCGTCATAAAGCGCCGTGCGGATATTTTCAAACATTCCCCCGTCGATCATACAGTAGGTGCGCACGCCCGTGATCTCTTTCAGGCTGTTGACGGTATAAAGCGTCGTACCCGCTTCGCCCACGATGAACCGCCCCGGCTCAATGGAAACCGACGGCATGGGAAATTCTCTGTCACGGCACAACGTGTGCAGGGTGTCCGCCATCAGGCGCAGGAACACGTCAATGGACTTGGGCGTATCGGCGTCGGTATAGCGCACGCCGTACCCGCCGCCGCAGTTGAATTCCGCCAGCGTCACGCCCGTTTGTTCGCGCACCGAACAAGCGAAATCCACCAAATGCTCACACAAAAGCACGAACGGCTTTTCGTCGAAGATCTGCGAACCGATATGGCAATGAATGCCGTGCAGAATCATATATTCGCTTTTCGCCACAATCTGCGCCGCGCGAATCGCTTGCCCGTCAGAAATGCCGAAGCCGAATTTGCAGTCCATACGCGCGGTCTGTACCGCCTGATGCGCGTGAACATCGATATTCGGACGAATACGCAGAGAAACGCGAATCGTCTTATTCAGCTTTTTGCAAAAACGCTCAATGCGTTTCAATTCTTCAAATCCGTCGGCGATGATGCAGTAGATACTGTTTTCTACCGCCATACGGATTTCTTCCTCGCTTTTGCTGTTGCCGTGCAATTCAATCTTTTGCGGATCAACACCCGCGGCAAGCGCGGTATAAAGCTCCCCGGCGGAAACCGTGTCGATACCCAGACCTTCTTCTTCCGCTATCCGCAGAACCGCCTTGGTATTGAGCGCTTTTGACGCATACATGACACGTCCGGAGGAAAAGTATTTTTTCATCGCGTTAACCGCTTCGCGGCAGTTCCGGCGCACAAGTGCCTCGTCAAGTACATAAAGCGGCGTACCATACCGCTTGGCGAGCAACACGGTATCGCAGCCGCTGATCATCAAATGACCTTGTTCGTTAACGGACATATTCTCATGCAGGTTCATAGTTTCCACCTCTTGTGGAATATGATACCACATTTTTGCCCGTTCGTCAATGAATCTTCCCTATTTCCCGAAAGAGAAAATATCTTTTAAGCGATCCCAGAATCCCGCACGCGGGCAATCATTTTGCGCAACAAGCGCCGTTTGCGCAACAGGCGTGCCGTTTTTCAGAACCGTTAGCGTACCGACAACTTCCCCCGCCTGCAAGGGCGCCTGCAGTGTTTCGGGCAGGTCAAGGCTTGTTTCAAGCGTTTCGCTCCCGTCGCGCCGGGTGCTGACGCGCAGCGTTTCACGCGCCGTAACGGTCACGTTTTTTTCTCTGCCTCCGGTCAACGGAAGCGTTTCCACGACTTCGCCCCCCGCGCACATCACTTTGCTTTCAAAGGAAGCAAACGCGTACCCGAGCAGTTTGCCGGCGTCCGCGAAGCGTTCCTTGCCCGTGGCGTCTCCTAAGATCACGGCGATATAGCGTCTGCCGTCCCGCTGCGCGGTCGCGGCGATACAAAAGCCGGCTTCATTCGTCGAACCCGTTTTGATGCCGTCGCACCCGGCAAGCGTGCGGATCAGACGGTTGGTATTGACAAGCCCCGTAACGCGACCGTCCTTTTCATGGCGGATCTCATCGGTCCAGAGCGTGCTCCAGCGAAAATAATCTTCGTGTCCCAGCAATTCGCGCGACATCAACGCCACATCCCGTGCGCAAGAGTAATGTTCCTGTGCGGGAAGCCCCGTGGCGTTGGCAAAATGTGTTTCCGTCATGCCGAGCTTTTGGGCTTTTTTGTTCATCTGCGCGGCAAATGCTTCTTCACTGCCCGCCACCTGTTCTGCCATGGCGACCGCCGCATCGTTCGCAGATGCCATAATAATGGCTTTTATCAGCTCTTGCGCTTCGTACTCATAGCCCGCGTCCAGAAATACCTGAGATCCTCCCATGCTCTGCGCGTGCGGACTGACGGTGATTTTTTCCTCCAAGGAAATCTGCCCGCTTTCCACGGCGTCAAAAATCAGGTTCAGCGTCATAACTTTGGTAACACTGGCAATCGGCAGCCGCGCCAATGCATTTTCTTCAAATAACACTTCGCCGCTTGCCGCGTCCATCAGGAGCGACGACTTAGCATTGGTTTTGACCTCGCCATCTTCCGTTGCCGACGCGAGGAGCGGACACATCATCAATAATAAAACGATCAAAACGCCGAAAGAACGGCGCAATGTGGTTTTCAACATAAAAAAGAACTCCTTTCGAGCGTATTGTTTGCTCAAAAGGCGTTTTTTATGTTTGACATTTTTTATAAAAGCGTGTCAAAAAGTGCGTAAAAACCGCAAGGCAACAGTACGGCAGGCAGCAGAAACAAGCAAAGAATCGCAATCAAAGCGGCACACCCGAGCAACACACGCTGCAGAAACGCACGGTCAGAGTTATCCGGTCGGCGTTTCAGATGATACAATCGCCTCTCCCACACGCCGCAGGCGAGCGCGCAGGAAGCAAACAAGACCGGCAGACAAAAGGCAACGAGCCAAACCGTTTCCCAAACCCCGCAGGGTGAAAGGAACGCAAACGCGACGCCCACCTTGAATCCGATGCCGAACAACGCCGCCGGCACAGCGGGAAAGCTAATCCACGAAAGCGTGCCGCACAGAAGCAAACAAGCATGAAACAAAACGGACAAAAAAACAAACAGACAGCACAGCGCATAGGGTTTTCCTTCCATCAGCTGCCAAAGTCCGAACGAAAAACATCCCTTTGCCACCGCAAGCGTATCGCTTTTTAGGAGCGACTGTAAATGCAAACCTGCCGCAAACCCGATCACGGACAAAAGAACCGCCGTGATCGGCGGAATTGTTCGTTTTACCATAACGCTTCTCCTTGCCGGCGTTTTTGCCGTTCACTCTACCTTATGCGTCGCGGTCTGATTCCATGCGGATTTTTTCCGCCAGGCGGCACAAAAACTCCCGGTTGGTCGGTTTGCCCCTTTCCCGGCATACGGTATAGCCGAACAGACGATCTATCTGCCGCCAGTCGCCCGTTTCCCACGTTTTTTCCACGGTATAGCGAATGTCCCGTTCCACCGAAGCGCTGTGCGCGCCGCATGCCTGAGCCACGCGCGCATACACGGTCTTCGCAGGCAAAAACGGCTCACGGCAAAGTTCTCCGATTGCATGGGTGCAGTACGAAAACCCTTTACTTCGGCGGTTCATTCCAAGCCGAATCAGTTCCTGTTCAATCTGTGTTTGCATGATTCACGCCTCCCTGTTTACTTTATCACACCTGCTCGTTCGGGGCAAGCGCGAAGAAGCAGAAAAACGCGCGTTTTAAGGCGAGAACTGTTCTGAAAAGCTTGTTTTAACCGGTTTTCCGCGTCAAGGACGCCCCCTCCTAAAAATACCGACAAAATAAGAAACTTCCGGTCACGCCGGAAGTTTGGGAATCCGTCAATCGATGGTAATGCGGCTACGATCGACAAACAGACTGCTGTGAGATTTTTGTGCCAAGAAGGACACATAATCATCCTGGCAAAGCGGTTTGGAATAATGATATCCTTGGATAACATGACAGCCGAGCTTTTTCATCAGGGCAAGCTGCTCAACGGTTTCAACGCCCTCCTGCGTAACCTTCATGCCAAGGTCGCGCGCCAACGTGATGACGCTGGAAAGAATTTTTAAATCCCGTTCGGGAGCTAACCCTTTTTCAATAAAGAAGCGATCCAGCTTGATTTCATCCATCGGCAATTCCTTCAAAATATTATAAGAAGAGAATCCGGATCCGAAATCATCAATCGAGCACTTGAAACCGTTTTTGTGAAGCGCATTGACGATTTCGCGCAGCATATCGTAATCTTCGTACGCAAAGCTTTCGGTAAACTCAATCGTAATAAAGCCATCGGCGATGTTATGCTGTTTCTTGATGGAAATATAGTACGGCAGGAAGTCACTCTGCACTGCAGTAACGCGGGATACGTTGACCGACACCGGATACAAGTCCTGCCCGTGCGCCACGGCATCCTCAATATAAATACAAACCTGTTCATAGATGTAGTGGTCCAACTTGATGACAAAGTGGTTGGCTTCAAACAACGGCAAAAACACACCGGGTTGCATATACTCGTTTCGTTCCGGATTATACCAGCGCACCAGCGCCTCACAGCCGTCGGGACGATCATATTCAATATTGTATTTAGGATGATAGAAGACTTTGAAATCATGGTTTGCGAGCGCAGAAT
>JAGCSD010000183.1 GCA_017964345.1 Clostridia bacterium | reverse complement strand
TTATGATATGCAATCAAAGGTTCAGGAAAACCGTGCGGCTTAGCATATCGCCCCGAATGCGTGTTCTGCATGATAATAAGCGGAACAGTTCCGTTTTCTTTCAGTGACGCGGATCGTATCGCATCCAAAAGCAAATGGAACGCCTCGACGTTTTCTTCACACATCCAAAGCTGACGCGGATTGGCACGTCCCTCAAAACAGCAAGCTGTCGCTTCAAACCATATAACACCCGCGCCGCCCGATGCAAAACGTATATAACGCCGTTTCGTAAGTTCACCGGGCTTACCATCCGATGTGCCGTCACATCCCTCCATAGCCTGATACACTACACGGTTTGGAATCGTTTTTTCCTGGACGATCACCGGTTCGCTTAAACACGATAAATCATTTTCCGTGGGCAAAAAGGCGCCGCTTTCGCTGTTTTGCTGATCAAAACTTTCTTTTGTAAACGCCACCGATCTGTTCCTAACATCACCTCACGGTATCATCATACAATGCTCCGAGCTCCCTTACAATATAATTTTTGCTTTCTTCTATGTAAATCTTGCTTTTTTGAATATTTATGCTATAATCATTGTGTAGAAATTGCGCCTATTACTTTATTTTACGCAAGTTTCACCTTGCAAAAACGCCGGTGCAGTCGATACAATATTATCGGAACGGAGAATAACATGACAACCCCTTTATTAGAAGATGCAAAATTCATCGATTCCTTAAGCGGTACGTTTGCCCCTCACGCGCATCCGTGTTATGAGGTGCTTTATCTAAAAATGGGAACTCTGATCATCCATGTCGCACAGCGCGTCTATACGGTAAATGCGCCGAGTTTGATTTTTGTAAGCAAGTTTGAGCAGCATTCGTTGACGGTTGAAGGCGACGCCTATCAACGGTATTATTTATGCATTTCACCCACAGCGGCGGAAGCGATGATCCGAGATTATACGCTGCTGACCGTGCTGTCGCATCGTCCGGAGAATTTTTGTCATGTTCTGGATGTTACGCCGCTTGAAAATGAGATTGACCGTATTTTTGACGCATGTGTGAATGAAGTAAAAACGCCACTGCCCTACACAAACCAACGGCAGGCGGCATTGATAAGCGAATTGTTGATTTTACTTTTTCGCTTTGCCCCAAGTCTTTTTTCTATGGAAAAAGCCAAAACGATCTCGGTGATCTGGAAAATTCAAAGTGAGCTGGAGGCAAACTGTCGGGAATCATTTTCACTCAACCGTCTTGCGGAACAGTATCACATGAGTCCATATTATTTATCGCATTTATTCAAGGATGTTACAGGCTATTCCGTTATGCAGTATTTGACGCTCAGCCGCTTGTCTCTTGCGCGTCAGAAGCTTCTGGAAACCGATTTACCCGTTACGGAAATCGTGTATGCCTCCGGTTTTTCTGATTGCAGCAATTTTTCCCGCTTATTCAAACGGGAAATGCATCTTTCCGCCACAGAATACAGAAAGGAACATAAGACATGAAAAGTTATCGGATCGGCTCGGATGTGCTTGACCACGTATATGACAACGACACGCGCACGGCGCTGGAACAGGAAGCCGGCATGGTCCGGCGTGTAACGTGCGAGGACGTGCTTTCAGGCGCCTGTATAGACGCGGATTATTTATTTTCCACCTGGGGAATGCCCTGCTTCAGCGAAGAAGAAATCTGTCGTTGCTTACCGCTTTTGAAAGGCGTATTTTACGGCGCCGGTACGGTACAGACCTTTGCCAGACCGTTCTTGAATCTGCAAATACCCGTGTTCTCCGCATGGGCGGCAAACGCCGTTCCTGTCGCTGAATATACCGCGGCGCAGATCGTCCTTGCCAACAAAGGATTTTTTCTCGCCTGTCGGCAAACGCGCAACCGAAGCGGGTATGGTCAGGCAAAAGCCTTTTTTCATAAAATGCCTGGCAATTATCGGGCGAATATCGGGATTGTCGGCGCGGGCATGATCGGAAAAATGGTGATCGAGCGCCTGAAAGCATACGATCTTTCCGTTATGGTTTTTGATCCGTTTTTGTCCGATGAAAAAGCGGATGCGCTTGTCGTAAAAAAAGTTGCGCTTAAAGACCTGTTTGCACAGTGTCAGGTCATTTCTAACCATGTAGCCAACCTCCCGGAAACATTCGGTATGCTCAATTATGATTTGTTTTCGCTGATGCCGGAAAACGGCGTGTTTATCAATACCGGACGTGGTGCGCAGGTGGTAGAGCAAGACCTGATCCGCGCGCTGAAAGAAAAGCCGGATCGCTGCGCAATACTCGACGTCACAATGCCGGAGCCTCCGGAAGAAAACAGTCCGCTTTATACGATGGATAATGTGTTTTTGACGCCTCATATCGCCGGATCTTCCGGCAATGAGGTTGCACGTATGGGCAAAACCATGCTCGAGCAATTCCGTAAATTTATATCCGGACAACCGTGTGAGTATGAAGTAACGCTTGAAATGCTTAAAACCATGGCATAAGGTGAGGATAATATGAAACAAAGTTTTTGCGGTTTGGTGTCGATTTCGTTTCGCGAGCATTCGCCCGACAGGATCGTTCGCGCCGTGTTTGATGCGGGATTAAATGCTGTGGAATGGGGCGGCGATGTACATGTTCCCCATGGTAATGAAGAAAAGGCACAAGAAGTCAAAACGCTTTCCGGTAAGCTGTTTTTACCGGAATACGGCTCGTATTATCGCATCGGGCAAAGCGACCCCTCACTGTTTGACAAAGTGCTTGCTTCCGCCCGCATTTTGGGAACACCGATGATCCGTGTATGGGCAGGTGCGCAAAGCAGTGATCGCATTTTGAATGACGATTATCAAAAAGCGGTGTCTGATGCTCGCCGTATCTGCCTTCTTGCCCCGGAAACAAATATTTGCTTAGAATGCCATCCTCAGACGCTCACCGACGAATATCACACCGCGCTCGCATTTCTGCATGACGTCGGTTGCAATAATCTCAAAATGTTCTGGCAGCCAAACCAGTTCCGATCGCACGCATATAATATGGATGCGCTTACTGCCCTTTTACCCTATCTAACGAGTGTTCATGTGTTTACATGGAAACGTGAGAAACGGCTTCCTCTATACAAAGGCAAAGCGGAATGGAAAGAATATCTTTCCCTCTTAAAAACTGCTCCGCGCGCATACATGCTCGAATTTATGCATGACGATCGCCTGGAAACACTGAAAGAAACCGCAGAAACGTTGATGGAGTGGTTACATTAAGATTCCCATCATAACGCAGAACGGCAAACGCAAGTTCTTCGATACATTATTTTCATCCGCCGCACCAAAACGAAAATTCTGTCGCGACAGCGGCGGGATTTTCGTTTTGTATGTTCTGTGAAACCCATATTTTTTTCGCCGAACGATTCAGTTTTTCCGCCCTTTCCCTAACATACACATTGACAAAACCCATATTTTTCTGTATGATAATAGCAGATCGTTTTGCGGAGGTCTTGCTATGCGAAACATAAAAGAAAATATTGAAATCTGCACGCAATTTGCCGTCAGGCACGGGCTGTGCGCTCCGGCGGACGCGCCCCTTGTACGCAACCGTCTTTTATCGCTTTTTCGCCTTGACGCGCCGTTTGAAGGCGATATTGACCTGCCGGATTCACTGGTCCCCGTGCTGGAAGAAATGGTCGATTACGCGGCAGAAGCCAGTCTTTTGGAAATGAACACGCCCACCTACCGCGCTATGCTGGATAACACCATCTGTGCGTGCCTTTTGATGATGCCTTCGCAGACGGAAGAGAAATTTTTCTCTCTCTATCGACAAAGTCCCCAAAAAGCAACCGACTGGTTCTACACGCTTTGCCGCGACGTCAACTATATCCGTACATTTGACGTGGCGAAAAACATTCTGTTCGATTACAACTCTGCTTACAGCAAGATGGAAATCACGATCAACTTGACCAAACCGGAAAAAGATCCGCGCGAGATCGAAAAGCAAAAGATTATGCCGCAGACGAATTATCCCAAATGTATGCTTTGTCTCGAGAATGTCGGTTATCCGGGACGTCTTGGCTATCCTTCGCACGAAACCCTGCGCGTGATCCCGATCACGTTGGACGGTGAGCGCTGGTATTTCCAGTACAGTCCTTACGTTTACTATAACGAGCATTGCATCGTCTTTTGCGAAAAACACACGCCAATGACGATGGATCGGCGGAAATTCGTGCGTCTGTTCGAATTTTTGCATCTCTTTCCCCACTATTTCATCGGTTCCAACACACAACTGCCGGTCGTGGGCGGATCGATCCTCGCGCATGAACATTTTCAAGGCGGGCGCCACGATATGCCGATGGCGCTTGCCAAGCCGAAGTATACGTTCTCCGTAGGCGATCCGCTTGTCAAAGCGCAGGTCGTGGACTGGCCGATGACGTGTCTGCGTCTTACGGGCAAGGACGATCAAAAGATCATTCCCATCGCCGCGCGCATTTTGGAAACATGGCAGAACTATGACGATCCGGCGATGACGATCTATTCGCATACGGACCGGGAACACAACACCATTACGCCGATCGTCAGGATCAACGGCGCGGGCGAATACGAGTGTGATATCGTCCTGCGCAACAGTCTGACGACGGAGGAATTGCCCCTAGGCGTGTTCCATCCGCACCCGGACAAGCACAACATCAAAAAAGAAAACATCGGGTTGATCGAGGTCATGGGTATGTTTATCTTGCCCGGCAGACTGAAAACCGAACTGGAAACCGTGGCGCAGTGCTGGTTCCATAACAGCGATCTGCCGGATGATTCCGTTCACCGCGCATGGTATGAAAGCTTCCGTTACGCGCGCCGACCGAAAAGCCTGGAAGAAGCGAAAGAAGAATTAAAAACGCTCGTCGGCGGCGTGTGCGAAAACGTTTTACGCGACGCGAGCGTTTTCAAAGATGACGACGCCGGGCAGGCGGGATTGAAGCGTTTCCTGCGCGCGTGCGGTTTTGAGGTGTAAAGATGGAATGGTTATTTCTTGTGACCGGGCTTTTCAGCGCGGCGCTTCTGCCTGTCCTTGCCCCAACGGGTTTTGAACCGAAGGCGCTTCTCTATTACGCATTGATGGTGTTGTTTGCCGAAATCGTGCTGGCATACGGAGTTTTATCCTATGCCAAATACCGCAACGCAAAGCTGCGTTATCTCCTTTCCCGCGCCATCGTTTCATGGGAAACGGAACGTCCCCTACCCAAACGCCTGTTCCTTCCCTACTTGGTTTCTCTTCTTTTCGGTATTCTGTTGACCGTTCTGATGCGTATTAACGGGATGGATTTTCTCACGACTCTCCTGCTTTCCCTTGCCGCCGCCTTTTCGCTGCTCGGTTGGATGCTGATGGCGCAAAAGAGGATCCTGCGCGCGCTGGCGGATGCCCCGTCGTTTGTGCTTGCGCACAACGGCATGGTGAACGCGGGAAAGGCGGAAGTGTTTAACGGAACTTCCAGAGGCGTTATCAAAGCCGGCGAGGCGGACGGCAACCTCTGTTTGACCGTTCTGCGCGGGAAAAAGACAGAAGAGCTCCTGCTTCCGATCCCGGACGACAAACGCCAAGCGGTAACGGATTTTTTAACGGATATGAAGGAATATTTCGATGGCAAAGACTAAAAAACAACGCTTGAAAACCGCCTATCAGCGCCATTTGGATCTATGGAAGGCGCTCGGCATCGTACTGCTCGGTCTGCCGTTGATCGCGGTGTTGATCATCGCGCGGCTGTTGAGCGAAGATCAGTATACCGAAACGCTGTACGTCATATTTGTTATCTCGTTTTTTACGTTTTTGGCGGGTATCGTCATTTCGGTCAGCGCCTCCATCCGGCAGAACAAAGCCGATGTGATCAACGAACATTTATACGCCGTATGGAAATACAAGCCCGAAACGATCTACACGTTCCGCCGCAGAATGACGCGTTATGAAAAACGCACATCGTTTTGGAATTTTCTTGCCGCCGCGGGCGCGATGCTTCTTTTAGGATCAATACTTTTGATCGGTGTACCGTCCCGGCCGCTGGGTATCGTGACGCTTTGCCTGTCCGGTCTTTTCTTGCTGATCGCCGTTTCACGGCTCCCCTATGTGCAGTATCTGTTTCTGCGCGTGCGTACCGCTGTCTTGGGCGACGCTAAGGAAGTGATTTTCTCCCGCGGCGGGATCTGGTATTGCGGCAAGGTATGTTATTTCGGTGACCGCGGCATCACCTATACGCGCGTGGAGCGTAAGGATCAGCACGGATTCGACACTATTGTATTCTATTATACCGTCACGCACGGCTTTCAGCAGACCGCGAAAGAGCTTTCGATCCCCGTACCGAAAAAAATGGCGTATGCCGCCGACGACTTGGTAGCGGAATTTAACAAGAGCGATTTCTTGAATTTAGAAAAGCGAAGAAAAAAATAAAGAATATAAAGACGCGCGAACTTGCTTGTTTCAAGCGGTTCGCGCGTCTTTTTCAGCAGTCGCCTTTTTGTTCTTCTTCAAACGGAAGCAGTTCCAGATGCCCGTTATCATTTATTTCAAGACGAACACGGGACATAAAACGGATACCGGCTTCCTCTAAAAGTTCCTGCGGGATCTGTAATCTGCCCACACGGTCCACCACCACATATTCCCGGTGAGTGGCGGCGGCGCCGTTGTGATCAAAATTGACGTTCATTTCTTCCATGCCGTCGCGTTTGAGGTATTCCGTACTGGTGCGCCCGTCGCGGATCTTGATGACGCGATCCACCTTAGCGGAAAGTTTTAAGTCATGCGTCACGATCAGAACGGTCAAGCCCAGTTCGCGGTTGATTTTACGGAGCAGATCAAGGATCAGCGTTGCCGTCGCGTTGTCCACGGCACCGGTCGGCTCGTCCGCGAGGAGAAGTTTCGGTTCGTTGGCGATCGCCAAC
>JAGCSD010000020.1 GCA_017964345.1 Clostridia bacterium | reverse complement strand
TTTTGAAACTGCAATACAAACGCACAGTGCTGATCGGGTTTGCTTTTATGTCGATCCTTGCTTTCTGGCAATTCTACGATCAGGTCATTCCGTACCTGCTGGAGAACGTATTCAAACTTCCCACATTTACAACTAACGCGATCATGTCTATCGATAACGTGCTGGCTATTTTTATGCTGCCGCTGTTCGGCGCCCTGTCGGACAGAACGCATACGCGCCTCGGCAAACGCACGCCGTATATTCTGTTCGGCACGCTTGCCGCGGTCATTTTACTCGGCGCGCTGGCTTTTTTTGAAAGCATCGTTTATTTCCCGGGCTTTATCACGGCGTTGGTGATGCTTCTGGTCGTCATGGCGATTTACCGAACGCCCGCTGTGGCGTATATGCCCGACGTGACGGAAAAGCCCTTGCGCAGTAAAGCCAACGCGGTCATCAATCTGGTGGGATATGTGGGCGGTATTTTTGCTACCGTCGTCATGATGTTCATGCTGAAATCACAGACGAACGAGGCGGGCGAAAAGGTGTATGCTTCCGACCAGTCGTTTGTTCCCGTTTTCCTTGTGATCGCCGGGTTTATGCTTGTTTCGGTGCTGGTGCAGACGCTTGCTCTGCGCGAAAACAAAATCCCGCACGTTCAGGACGCGCCGGAGGAAGTGAAAAACGCGGGCGCCAAAATGCCGAAAGACGTGCTGAAAAGTCTGATTTTAATCTTGTTGTCCGTCTTTTTGTGGTTCACGGCGTATAACGCGGTCACCACAGCGTTTTCACGCTATTGCGCCACGGTGTGGAACGCGGATCTGAGCGCTTCGTCGGGGTATCTCCTGACCGCCACGATCTCCGCTATCGCCGCGTTCATGCCGCTGGGATTTCTCTCGGGGAAACTGGGACGGAAAAAGACGGTCCTCTTCGGCATCTTACTGATGACGGTCAACTATGCGCTTGCCGTATTTTTAACAAAACAGACGCCGATCATGTACGTTTGCTTTGCGCTGGTCGGCATTGGCTGGGCGGCGATCAATGTCAATTCTTTCCCGATGGTCGTGGAAATGAGCAGCGGCAGCGATGTGGGGAAGTATACCGGCTTTTATTACACCTTTTCCATGGCGGCGCAGATCTTTACCCCTCTTTTTTCCGGCGTGCTGATCGATTGGCTCGGTTACCGGGTGCTGTTCCCGTACGCGGTGATTTTCTCTCTCTTGTCCTTTTTGACGATGTGCCTGGTCAAGCACGGCGATTCCAAGCCTCTGCCCAAAAAAGACGTGCTTGAAAACTTCGACGTGGAGGACTGAACCATGTGGATCGCGCTCGGCGTCGTGCTGTTTTTGCTCCTTGCGTTTTTGTTTTGCGTGTTCCCGTCCCCGCGCCGCCACGCGGAAAGAAAGAATATGGCGGGGCGTCTGATCGCGCACCGCGGACTGCATGACGCCCAAAAACCGGAAAACTCCCTTGCCGCTTTTCGCGCCGCCGTGGACGCGAAACTGGCGATCGAAAACGACATTCATATTACAAAAGACGGGGAAGTAGTCGTTTTTCACGACGACACGTTTACTCGGATGTGCGGCTGTGACGGCAGACCGGAAAACATGACGCTCCGGGAGATCAAAGCTCTGCGCCTTGCCGGAACGGAAGAAACTGTTCCGACTCTGCGGGAGTGCCTTGACGTCGTGGACGGCCGTGTGCCGATCTTAGTTGAGTTTAAGTGTACCAAACCCGACGTGTGCCGTCGCTTGTGCGAAAAAGCGGATGAAATCCTGTCCGATTACAAAGGCGTGTACTGGGTGCAATCGTTTTATCCGGGGGTACCGGCGTGGTACCGCAGGCACTGTCCCCGCATTTGCCGCGGGCAGTTGGCGTCTTCTTTTCGCGGAAAGTCATTTTCTTTGCGCTTGCTCGGTACGCTTGTTGCCAACGTCGCGGCGCGCCCGGATTTTGTATCCTATGATATCGCGGCGTATCGGTATATCTTTTTCAGATTCAATGTCTTGCTTGGCGCGTTTCCGGTAGGATGGACATATCGCTCCGAGAAAGACTTAAAAACCCGTAAAAAACCCTTCAAAACATGGATCTTTGAGAACTTTGACGCACCGGGGTTGAGGCAATAAGAATGAATAAAGCACTTCGCTGAGGAAGTGCTTTTTCTGTTTCACTTTTGCGGTGTGACGGTCACTTCTTTTTCAGAAGCAGAACGAAGTCCTCCGCCTCCGGACGCTCCGGCACGCTCCAGCCCGATGCGTCGGCGTTGATCTCCCCGATAGACGTGTATTCGTTTGTACGCGGATTAAACCATTGTGCCGTATAAGTGCCGTTTAATCCTAACACTGTGCCCGTTGCCTTGGTAAAGGAATAGAAGTACACAACAACGATTTCATCACCCTTTGCGGAACAGACATAGAATACGTCCTTTGCGTTGAGGGGCTTAAAGACCTTCTGATCGTTGAAATCGGGTACAAGATTCCACCAGTCAAACGATTCAAAGAATGAGCGCAGATAGCCGAGCTGATACGCCGAGGGCAGTTCGATCGAAGCGGGCCACTTCATTCTTTTATCCTTGGGCGTAATCTTATCTACACCGTCATTGGCGGTCGTATCCGCTTCATACGTGCTGTTATAGTACCATATGTCTTGTACACCGTAGCCGTAGCCTCTAAAACCTGAGAGATAGGTTATCCACGCCTGTGCGCGGGCACCGAAGTTTTTGGTAGCAAGCTGCTCATACGCACCTTCATAGTTCACACCGACCTTGGGGCTGTTCCAATAATCCTTCGGCACGTCATCGCCGATTTGCGCGTTGATTGTCAGGTCTTTCGGCTTCCATTGCGCCGCATACCAGGAGTGACCGGTTGCCTGTGTCACTTGGCTGGAAAAGAAAGCGGATATGCCGACTTTAACATCAGCATTCGTTCCCTTTCCGGTGACCGTGGTATAGTGCGTATGCTCCTGATGCCCGGTCAGCGGGTGCTGATAGGCGTCAAACTGATGAATGTATTCCGCAACTTTGACCCACGGATTGTTCTGATAGGTAAAGGCGCTTGACTTGTTGGATTCGGCAAAATTATCGTTGTCGATCTCTTGCGCAAGCGTCCACAACACGGGATAGGCGCCGAACCGGGCAACCCAGTGATGGGAAATATCCTTTAATAATGCTGTGTTATTGATCAGTTTGTCGGTCATGGTAGTTGTGTAGAAAAACTGCGCGTTAGCGTGTACCAAACCTTTTTCGGCAATATACTGGAAATACTGATCTGCCTTTTGCAGTCCTTTGATATCGTTCTTGTTGACAACACCGTCATTCAACGTAGCGGTGATGCCGATCGGCTCGGACTGATAAACCGTGAAGCCCTGTTCCACGCGCTTGTCGACGATATACTTAAAATGCGAAGTTCCTTCTACCTTGCCTTCGCCGGACTTTCCGAGAGTATCAAATTCCTCCTTCAGCATCGTCCAGTGCGTATCGCCCAAGTAAAAGAACGGGGTGCCGTCGTTATACATGAAATGCTTTGTGCCGGAAACCGTTTTGACAAAGCCGCGCTTGTAAATCTCCAGATCACCCGTATAAGGATTCGCACCGACTGTACCGGTCAGACCGTTGATCGACGTATCGCCGTCGCATTTTGTTGTATAATCCCAAATGCCGCATTCGGTGGGAGCAAAACGCACGCGGAAAGTATTATCCCCGTCCCAGAAACCGGGGATGAGCAGGGTAGTGCCGGTTTTACGGTTCTTGAATTCCACGTCCAGAAGAACGGTTTCCGCTTTATATTCCGTTTCGGAAGTGAAGGAACGCTCCGTCACGATCCACTGTTCCGTTAACACGTCCACCTCGGAGGCATCGATCTTCTCCGGAACCGGAGTGGCTGTTTGTGTCGCCGTGCCGGTCGTCTGCGGCGGGTTTTCCGTCGCGGGAGTACAGCCTGCGGCAAGCAGGAGTGCGAGAACCAAAAGCATGGGAAGTAGTTTTTTCATGATTATATCCTTTCTCTTTATCGTTGTGTTTGTTGCCGTCAGATACGCGGCAAATGGAAACATCATTATTCTATCAAATAAAAAAGCAAAATGCAAGCAAAAAACGAGAAAAATACACTTTTTTTATAATGAACATTTGCTTTCTGCTTCTTACAATGAAAAAATGGTTGTAGAACCCGCGTTTTTTTGATACAATATAAACAAATGAAGCGAATGGAAGACGGATGTGTTCGGCAATTCTCGCTTCATAAGGAGCAACCGCGTATGATTCAGCTGGAGAGTTTTTTACATAAAAACGTGCATTTCATTGCCATTGGCGGGCACAGTATGTCCGGTCTGGCGGAGATACTGCACAATTGGGGGTTTACAGACGTCAGCGGCAGCGACCGCGCGGACAGCGCCGCGCTGGAACGCCTCAGAAGCATGGGGATCCGCGCCGCGGTGGGGCACAGCGAGGAAAACGTCAGAAATGCATCGCTCGTCGTGTATTCGGCGGCGATCCCGAAAGATAACGTGGAGCGCGCCTACGCGGAAGCGCACGGGATCCCCTGCGTCGATCGTGGCGAAATGCTCGGACTGATAGCCGATCACTGCAAAAACTGCATTGCGGTGGCGGGTACGCACGGCAAAACGACGACGACCAGCATGATTTCGGACATTTTCTACCGGGCGGCGTGGAAGCCGACGATCCATATCGGGGGCGTTCTGCCAAGCATTGGGAGCAATGTGTATACCGGCAAGAAGGAGTATTTCATTACCGAGGCGTGTGAATACGTCGATTCCTTCCTGTGGCTGCATCCGTTCGTGGCGGTGATCCTCAACATCGATTCGGATCATCTTGATTATTTCAAAACCGTGGAGAATATTTATCGCTCGTTTATGAAATTCACCGAGCCGGTACCGCGAAACGGCGTCGTAGTGGGGTGCTATGACGATCTGCGCACGCGCCGACTGCTTGCCGAATGCGGCAAAAAGACGCTTTCCTACGGGCTTGATCCTGCGGCGGATTATCATGCCGAGCATATTTCCTATAACGAAGACGGTCATCCGCGTTACGACCTTTTCCACGGCGCGGACTTTATCTGCCGGGTGGAGCTTTCCGTGATCGGGGAAGTCAATGTGTTGAATTCCATGGCGGCGTATCTGTCCGCCGCGCACTGCGGTATGGCGCAGGAGGATATCCTGAACGGATTAAAAGCGTATACCGGCGCCGGACGCCGTTTCGAGTATCGCGGTTCTTTTAACGGTGCGAAGATCTATAACGATTACGGGCATCATCCCGAGGAAGTGGCGGCAACGATCGAAGCGGTGGCGCACGTGAAGAAAAACCGCCTGTGGCTGATCTATCAGCCGGCGCTGTTCACTCGTACCAAAGCGCAGTTTGACCGCTTGGTGGATTGCTTCCATAAAGCGGATAAGACCGTTATCATCGATATTTACGGTGATCGGGAACCGTTTGACGAAACGATCCATTCCAAAATGATCGTCGATAAGATTTTGGAAAAATACGGGGACGATTGCCTGTATATCCCCACCATGGAGGAATGCGGGGCATATCTGAAGACACAGCTCCTGCCGGATGATCTTGTTTTGATCATGGGCAGCGGAACAGTGGATATTTTAGATCAATTTATAGTAGAAAAGGAGGACGGGCAATGATCATCTGCGTATACGGCGCGGCAAGCGAACACATTGATTCGTTTTATATCACCGAGGGGGAACGCTTGGGACGCGAACTCGCGCGGCGTGGGCACGATCTGGTATACGGCGGCGGCGCGACCGGGCTGATGGGCGCGGTGTCGCGCGGCGTACGGGAAGGAGGTCGCCGTGTGACGGGTGTGGTGCCGTCCTTTTTCACCAACGAGGAAATATTGAATCCGTTTTGTGACGAAATGATCCGCCCGGCGACCATGCGGGAACGTAAACGCATTATGGAAGAACGGGCTGACGCTTTTATCGTGACGCCCGGCGGTATAGGCACATACGAGGAGTT
>JAGCSD010000182.1 GCA_017964345.1 Clostridia bacterium | reverse complement strand
GCAGACACCGCCGCTCGGGGAGGCGATCGAACGATTGTTTCACGGGGATGAGCAAATATCGCATTCAGGCGCCGTTCGGTTTTCTCAGGTGGCGGATACGTTGGAGAATCCCCTGCAAAGCGTGTTTTTGCCGTATATGACCTTGGAAGAAGGAACGCCCGCGCTTTCGGGGCTTGCCCTCTTCCAAGACGACAGATTAGCGGAATTTTTGGATCAACGGCTGTCACTGGGATTGAATTTTCTGACCGATCGTGTCAAATACTGCGTGCTTTCTACCGAGGAAGCCGTGATGCGCGTGAATCGGAGCCGCACGCGCCTGACGCTGGAAAACGGTGTTTTTCGCGTGCGGGTGGAGATGCAGACCGAAGTGTTGGAGGCGAGCGATCAGATAGAATCATTTGACGGCGGCGAGTGGGAGAAACTGAATATACAACAGAGTGCGATAGTCGAAAAGATGATGGCGGATACCGTCGGTCATCTGAAAGACCTGTCATGCGACGCGGTGGGCTTTGGCGGATGTGCCGTCCGCGCGGGGGACAAACAGACAGGGGAAACGTGGAAAGGAGTTTTTCCTTTAATCGCCGTGGAGATCACGGTCAAGGCGGCGGCGAATCCGGACAAAACGTCCGGCGATCCGATGCGCATAGAAGGGGCAGGCGCATGAAGACTATATCTAAGCGGCAGTTGCTGTTTCTGATTTCCTGCACGGTGTTTTCGCCCACAGTCCGCCTGTTCTCTGTTTTTTCGGGCACGGACATCCGGCAGGAGGCGATGGCGGCACCATTGGCGGCAGGACTGATTGTGTCGGTTTTTCTTTTGACGGTTCTGCGCGGCTTGGCGCGGACGGGACAGAATTATTTTCAAACGCTCCGCACGGGATTCGGTAAACCTCTGTCCTCAGTCGTTACGGTTTTATATCTGATTTGGGGGACGCTTCTGCTCGTACTTCAACTGCGCTACTGCTCTCTGCGTATGGCGTCGGCGGCGTATGCCCATATCCCCGCTTTTGTATTTGCGGGCATCATGGTGCTGCTCTGTATCTATGCGCTCCGACGCGGCATGGATACGGTAGCGCGCATCAGTGAGATCGCTCTGCCCGTTCTTTTTTGCGTGTTGGTTCTGTTGCTGATACTGCTTTCACGGAATATTTCGCCGGATCGCTTGCTTCCGCAGAGAGATGCGCTCGGGACGCTCCATGCGTCGCTCTTCGTACTGGCGAGCTTTGGATATGTGACATTTTTTCTCTTTTTTGCCGATGAAGTCACCGATGCGGGACGATTTGCGTCAAACGCCATAAAAGTGATGACCGCCGCGGCGTTGATCGGCGTGTGGCTGTTCGCCTGCGTGATCGGCACGCTCGGCCCTTTTTTGACGGCGAAACTGCCCCTGCCGTTTTTTTCGGCGGTACGCCAGATCGCGGTAGGAGAGTTTATTCAACATGTCGACGCGTTTGTCGTCGCGCTGTGGATCGTTTCGGATTTTATTCTACTGTGTGTGCTGGCTTCGTCCATGCTGAAACTGTTAGAGGGGTTCAGTGGTAAAAGCAGGCGAAAAACGTGGTGTGTGCCGTATCTGCTTTTGTGCCTGGCGCTTTTGCCGCTGGCGGGGCAAAAGGAAAATGACGCCGTGCGGCTCTCCGTGTATGTGTTTATGCCCGCCAATCTGTTCTTTTTGTTCGTGGTTCCGCTGGCGGTGCGGATCACTTGTGCGATACGTGAAAAACACGCGGCGCGGTCATAGCGGATCACGGATAACGCGCCAGGCGTCCAGTAAGTCCTCAAAACGCCACGCGGCGTTGGCGGCGCTGGTGGACGGCAAACATTTTGCCGGCGGCAAGGCGGCTTGATATCGCGCGTAAAAGCGTGCCGCAGTTTTGCCGTTGACATAAATATGCTTAATTGTACAGTTGTTCATAATAACCGAAAGATCGCTCGGTATAACCGAGCGAATGGAGCTGTCGCTTGAGCCGACAATTTCACAGGAGGCGATTACGTCCCACAGGGCAAGCCCGTGGGACAGGATCAGCCTCTTTTTTTGCGCCGTTGTTTCGGGCACGGGTTCGCCGTAGAGTGCCGCCAGTACGCGCCAGAAACGGTTCTGCGGGTGCGCGTAATAAAAGACCTCTCTGCGCGAGGCGACCGAGGGGAAACTGCCTAATATCAGCGTGTGTGAGTTTTCGGAAAACAGCGGCTCGATAGGGTGAACGACCGGCATGGCGAACCTCCTTTTTATCTCTTTCATCTTACGTGAAACGCAGAAAAAAGTCAACTTTTTTCTTGCGGCGTACCTGCTTTTATGGTATACTATACTCAATCTGTATCGGGAGAAAATCTATGCTGCATATCGGTTGTCATCTTTCGGCGTCGCAGGGATACTGCGCGATGGGAAACGTCGCGCTCTCCATTGGCGCCGACACGTTTCAATTTTTTACGCGCAATCCGCGCGGAGGCGCCGCCAAGCCGTTGGATCACGAGGACGCGTCCGCGTTTATGCGTCTGGCGCGCGAGCATGATTTCGCCGTGATCTTAGCGCACGCCCCGTATACGCTCAACGCCTGTTCCGCCGACGCGCGTACCCGTCAGTTCGCGTTTGAAGTCATGCAGGATGATCTTATCCGCCTGGAGGCGACACCGAACCAGATGTATAACTTTCACCCCGGTTCTCATGTGGGACAGGGTGTGGAGGCGGGGATAGCTCTGATAGCCGATCTGCTCAACCGTACGCTGACGCGCGGGCAGACCACGACGGTGCTTCTTGAAACCATGGCGGGCAAGGGCAGCGAGGTCGGCGGCAG
>JAGCSD010000181.1 GCA_017964345.1 Clostridia bacterium | reverse complement strand
GCGCGTCAGCGTCAACGGGCAGACGGTGACGCACCTGGGGACCTGCGTGGAAGCCGGCGATACGGTGGCGTTTGACGGCAAAATGCTTAAAAAGGCGGCAAAACGGGTGTATATCATGCTCTATAAACCCGACAAAGTGGTCAGTACCGCGCATGATCCGGAGGGACGCACCACAGTTCTTGATCTTGTGGATGTAAAAGAACGCCTGTACCCGGTCGGCAGGCTCGATTATCATACCGAAGGGCTGATCCTGCTTGTCAACGACGGCGAGGCGGCGTATCATTTGACGCATCCGAAATATGAAATCGAAAAGGAATACCTTGTGACGATCGCGGGCAGGATCGAGAAAGAAGAGATACTCCGCCTGGAGGCGGGCGTCATGCTTGACGGACGCAAAACCGCGCCTTCAAAGATCAAGGTGACGGACGTGACCGACCATACGACCAGCCTGTCGATCATCCTGCACGAGGGACGCAACCGGCAGGTGCGCAAAATGCTGGAGAGCCTCGGCAAGAAAGTGCTTCATCTGACGCGGATGCGCCACGGCGAACTGCTGCTTGCGGGCTTGGAAAAGGGGCAGTGGCGCTATCTGACGAAAGAAGAAACCGCATACATAGAATCTTTAGGATGAGATCTTCGCACCGTGCCGCGCGCGGTGCTTTTTATCTGCTAAGGGATCTGCCCGCGGGATCGCGCTTCGTCAAATTCTTTTTTGCAAAAAAGTATTGCCAACAAAAGGCGTTTCGTGGTATTATATATACTGCGGGAGTTTTAGAAAAAGAGGTCTGGGTTTTGTCGAATGTCAGACCGGAACGGAAAGCATGAAACACACGAAAACTAAGAGGACAACTGTTTTTTCAGCACGCGGCGCCGTCTTTTTTCGGACGGTCCGGTGTGCTTTTCTCATTTCCATGAAAGAAGGAATGTTATGAGGCAAATACAAGCGCTGGCGTATACCGACGTGCTCTCTCTGCCGGATACGCTCAAAACAACACTGATCGGTCTTTTGGTCGTCTTTGCGATCTTGGCGATCCTGATCGGGTTTATCGAACTGCTCCACGCGCTGTTAAAAGACAAAAAGAGCGCCAAGCAAGCGGAACCCGTACCAAACGAGCGTATTTCATCCGGCGTTCTCGCGGCGGTACCGCGCGCGCAGGACGCACCGGACGATCCGGAATTCTTAGCTGCCGTGTCCGCGGCGATTGCCTCTGTCACCGGCACCCGTCAGTTCCGCATTCGCTCTATCGAAGAAAAAAATTCATAGGAGGACTATCTTTCAATGCGCAAGTTTAATATCAACGTCAACGGCAAGATCTATGTGGTCGAAATCGAGGAAACGGATCAGCCGGCTCCCGTTAAAGAAGAGAACAAAAAAGCATCCGCCCCCGCTCCTGCGCCGGCGGCAAGCGGCAAAACGGACGTCAAGGCGCCGATGCCGGGCACGGTGCTGGACGTGAAAGTCAAAGCGGGTGATACCGTTAAAGCCGGCGATGTACTGTGTATTTTAGAAGCCATGAAGATGGAAAATGAAATGGTTTCGCCTGCCGACGGCACGGTCGCTTTTACCATTGCCAAGGGCACAAGCGTTAACGCGGGCGATACGCTCGTTTCGCTTGACTGACGGAGGCATATTATGCATTTTACTCTTCTTTCCGCAGGAATCGGTATCTGGCAAACGATAAACGACCTGTGGCTTGACAGCGGCATCTACCGCGTTTTTTCGGATTTTTTCGGCAGCGGATGGCAGATACTTGTGATGATCATCATTGCCTGCGTGCTGTTGTATCTGGCGATCGGGCGGAAATTTGAGCCGCTTTTGCTGGTGCCGATCGCCACGGGTATGCTACTTGCCAACATTGCCGGAGGGGAACTTTTTAATCCCGCCTGTTTCAAGGACGGCATGGTGCATTGGGAATACTTCACCGGGCACGCCGAAAGCGGCGTGCAGGCGGGGCTGTTTGATTACCTGTACTTAGGCGTAAAGCTCGGCATTTACCCGTGCCTGATCTTCATGGGCGTGGGTGCGATGACCGATTTCAGTCCGCTGATCGCCAATCCCAAGAGTCTGCTTCTTGGCGCGGCGGCACAGCTCGGTATCTTTACGGCGCTGCTGCTCGCATCCTTGCTCGGTTTTGGCGCCAACGCCGCGGCAAGCATCGGTATCATCGGCGGGGCGGACGGACCGACCGCTATTTTGGTGACCAGTATGCTTGCACCGGATAAACTCGCGCCTATCGCCGTGGCGGCGTATTCGTATATGGCGCTCGTGCCGGTTATTCAGCCGCCGATCATGCGCCTTTTGACCACTAAAAAAGAACGTTGCATCGTCATGAAACAACAGCGTCCCGTTTCCAAACGGGAGCTGATCGTTTTTCCGATCGCCGTTGCCGCGATCGTCATCTTGATCCTGCCGGCAACCGCGCCGCTGATCGGCAGCCTGATGCTGGGCAATCTTCTGCGCGTGTGCGGTGTGACGGAGCGCTTGAGCAAAACTGTTCAAAATGAACTTTGCAATATCGTGACGATCTTTTTGGGGGTCACGGTCGGCGCCACGGCAGTGTACAACTCTTTTCTCAAGCTGGAAACGCTGGAAATCATCGCGCTCGGGCTGTTCGCCTTTGCCTGCGGAACGGCGGGCGGCGTACTGCTGGGCAAGCTGATGTGCTTCCTCACACACGGCAAGATCAATCCGCTGATCGGCGCGGCGGGCGTTTCGGCGGTGCCGATGGCGGCGCGCGTGGCGCAAAAGGAAGGGCAAAGAGCCAATCCGGCAAACTTTCTTCTGATGCACGCCATGGGACCGAACGTCGCCGGCGTGATCGGTTCGGCTGTCGCCGCGGGCGTACTGCTTTCGATTTTCGGGTAGGGGGGCGTCAATATGGGCGTAAAAATCACCGATACGATTCTGCGTGACGCGCATCAGTCGCAAGCCGCGACGCGGATGCGTCTAAGCGAAATGCTGCCGGCGTGCGAAATTCTCGACAGTATCGGCTATTATTCACTTGAAGCGTGGGGCGGCGCGACGTTTGACGCCTGTCTGCGTTTTTTGAACGAGGATCCATGGGATCGTCTGCGCGCTCTGCGCAAGGCGCTTCCGCATACGAAACTGCAAATGCTCCTGCGGGGACAGAATATTTTAGGTTATCGTCACTATGCCGACGACGTGGTGGACGCCTTTGTGCGCAAAAGCGTGGAAAACGGTATCGATATCATTCGTATTTTCGACGCGCTCAACGATCTGCGCAACATGGAACAGGCGGCAAAAAGTACCAAAAAATACGGCGCACAGGTCGAACTTGCGATGAGCTATACGATCAGTCCCGTGCATACGACCGATTATTTTGTTGACCTCGCCAAGCAGATGGAGCAGATGGGCGCGGACACAATCTGCATTAAGGATATGGCGAACCTGCTTTTGCCGTATGACGCCTTTGATCTTGTTTCCAAACTGAAAGCCGCGGTGAAATGCCCGATCCACCTGCATACGCACAACACAAGCGGCACGGGGGATATGACGGTTTTGAAAGCGATTGAGGCGGGTGCGGATATCGTGGATACGGCACTTTCGCCCCTTGCGAACGGCACCAGTCAGCCGGCAACGGAATCGCTCGTGGCAACACTGCGCGGCACACAATACGATACGGGCTTGGAACTTGACAAACTCGTCAAGGCAAGCGCCTATTTTAAAACGGTTGCCGTGCGGCTGAAAAACGATAAAATCCTGGATCCGAAGGTCTTGTCGGTCAATATCAACACCCTGCTCTATCAGGTGCCGGGCGGGATGTTTTCCAATTTGCTCAATCAGTTAAAGGAAGCGGGCAAAGAGGATAAACTAGAGGAATGTCTTATTGAAGTGCCGAACGTACGCAGAGATTTCGGTTATCCGCCGCTGGTGACGCCGACCAGCCAGATTGTCGGCACTCAGGCGGTTCTGAATGTGCTGACCGGTCAGCGATACAAGATGGTGACCAAGGAATCCAAAGCCCTGCTTGCCGGGGAATACGGGCGTCTGCCCGCGCCGGTCAATGAAGACGTGCGCAAAACGTGCATCGGCGATACGCCGGTCATTACGGGGCGCCCCGCCGACAAGCTCGCGCCGGAGATGGATCGTCTGCGCGAGGAGATCAAGGACGTCGTTACCAAGGAAGAAGACGTGCTCTCCTACGCCCTGTTTCCGCAGGTGGCAAAGGCGTTCTTTGAAAAACGCGCACAAAAACAAAAACTCGATATTCCCGTAACCGTAACAGAGGTTTAATCGAAAAAACTGTAAGGAGGGCACACCTATGGCGGCGGATTTTGCCGAAAAAATAGACCGTTCTTTTGCCAAAATGAGCAAAGGGCAAAAAGCGATCGCACTCTACATCATGCAGCATTACGACAAAGCGGCGTTTATGACCGCCGGCGCGCTGGGCAGCGCGGCGGGAGTCAGCGAATCGACCGTCGTGCGCTTTGCCGACTCGCTTGATTATCGCGGCTATCCCGAATTGCAGAAAGAGCTGCAGGAAATGCTGCGCATCCGTTTGACGGGTACCCAGCGGATGGAACTGACAGGAGAACTCTCCAGCACCAAACTGTTTGACAAGGTGCTGAAAACCGACGCGGAAAACATCCGCGCCACTCTGCATCACATGGATAAGCAGGCGTTTCAGAGCACGGTGGACGCGCTTCTGCACGCCAAACGCATTTATATCATGGGCATTCGCTCGGCGGAGATCATCGCGCATACGCTCAGTTACTATTTGGATTTTATTCTGGACAACGTGCGCCACGTCACCGATACGTCCAACGGCATGATGGAACAGCTCATTCATATCAATGCGCGGGACGTGTTTGTGGGCATCAGCTTTCCGCGTTATTCCAAGCGCACGGTGGACGCTATGACGTTTGCCAAAAAGCACGGCGCGCGCTGTATCGGCATTACCGACAGTTCTTTCTCACCCTTAGCGGAGCTGGCGGACATCAAAATGGAGATCCGATGCGATACAGCCTCGTTCGCGGATTCGCTCGTCGCGCCCCTAAGCGTGACCAACGCGCTGATCGCGGCGATCAGCCAGGAGAAAAAACAGGAACTTTCCCGTAATCTCAAGGAAATGGAAAGCATCTGGAATCAGAATCAGTTTTATGCAGCCAAAAAGTAAAGTGATCGT
>JAGCSD010000180.1 GCA_017964345.1 Clostridia bacterium | reverse complement strand
CAAGCGGCACCTGCAATTCATCGAGCAATTCCATCACGGCAAAGCCCGCGGCGTTGCGGTCGCGTATCACGTTGACATCCGCAAACCCCGTGTTCGTTTTATAGTGGTCGATGACGGCGCGGCGCGGCACGCGGCGGAACAGTTCCGTGCAGTTGCCGAGCCGGTCTTCACTGCTGACATCCACACAGATGACGCTGTCGATCTTTTTCAATTTTTCGCACGATGTCAGCATGGCGATCTCCGGGATCTTTCTGTATCCCTCCGGTACTTCGCCTTCGCAGAACCACTGCGCCTGTTTGCCTGATTTACGCAGAGCGAATATGAGTGCGGCGGCACTGCCCATAGTGTCGCCGTCCGGTGAAATGTGCGATAGAACGGCAAAACGCTCGCCCTGCCGAATAAAGTCCGCCAGTTCTTTCATCGTTTTTCCTCTTTTATCTGATTCAAGAGTTCGCTGATGTGTACGCTGTACGCAATGGAATCATCTTTCACAAAAACCAACTCCGGCATTTTACGCACCTTCACACGGTCGGAAAGCTGCCGTTTGATAAAACCCTTGGCGGCTTCCAACCCCGCAAAGGTCTGCGTTTGGGTTTCGTCGTCGCCGTAGACCGATACGTACACCTTGGCGATCTGTAGATCACCCGTCAGATCCACGCGCACGATGCTTGCCATCTCCCCTACGCGGGGATCATGCAATTCGCTTTTGAGAATATCCGCCAGAGCGCGCTGAATCTCCTGTGACAGTCTGTCTGCCCGTTTAACTTGCATTTATCTCTGAACCTCTTCCATCATGAACGCCTCAATGACGTCCTGTTCCTTGATATCGTTATAGCCCTGAATGCCGATACCGCATTCATAGCCTGTAGCGACCTCGCGCACATCGTCCTTGAAACGGCGCAAAGATTCCACGGAGCCCTCAAAGATCACGACGTTGTCACGCAGCAGACGAAGCTGGCTGGCGCGCGTGATTTTTCCGTCCGTCACATAAGAACCGGCGATCGTGCCGTGTCCCGGCACATGGAACGTCTGCCGCACTTCGGCATGCCCGAGCAGTACTTCCTTGAACTCGGGTGCCAGCATACCTTTCATTGCCTTTTCCACGTCTTCGATCGCGTCATAGATGATGCGATACAGGCGCACGTCGATCTTCTCCTGCTCCGCCATGGTTCTTGCCGCCGTGTCAGGACGCACATTGAACCCGATCACGATAGCGTTGGATGCCTGTGCCAGCACGATATCGTTGCTGGTAATAGCGCCCACCGCGCCGTGAATGGCGCTGACCTTCACTTCTTCATTGGAAAGCTTTTCAAGCGCCTGCTTGACTGCCTCCACACTACCCTGCACGTCCGCTTTGACGATCAGGTTCAGTTGTTTCATTTCGCCTTGCTGAATCTGAGCAAACAAATCGTCCAAGGACGCTTTACCTTTGGCTTTGGCTTGTTCCAGCTTGATCTTATCCCGCCGCTCCTGTGCGACCTGACGGGAAAGCCGATCGTCCTCGGTGGCGAAAATCTTGTCGCCCGCCTCGGGCACCTCGTTGAAGCCCAGCACCTCCACCGGTGTGGAAGGCGCCGCTTTCTGCAGTTTTTCGCCCTTATCGTTCATCATTGCGCGGACACGCCCGAAGACGGTGCCCGCCACAATGGTATCCCCGACATGAAGCGTACCGTTCTGTACCAGAACCGTCGCCACGGGACCTCTGCCCTTATCCAGCCTGGCTTCGATGATAACGCCTTTTGCCATGACGTCGGGATTGGCTTTGTAATTCTCCACTTCCGCCACCAGCAGGATCATTTCCAGCAGTTTATCGATACCTTCCTTGGTATAGGCGGAAACGGGAACGATGATCGTATCGCCGCCCCACTCTTCCGGCGTGATGCCGTGCTGCGTCAGTTCGGTTTTCACGCGCTCCGGATCCGCCGCGGGTTTATCCATTTTGTTGATCGCCACAATGATCGGCACCTCAGCCGCTTTGGCGTGGTTGATCGCTTCCACCGTCTGCGGCATGACGCCGTCGTCCGCCGCCACTACGAGAATAGCGATATCCGTGGACTGCGCGCCGCGCGCGCGCATACTGGTGAACGCCTCGTGACCGGGCGTATCGATAAAGGTGATCTTCTTACCGTCCGACTCCACCTGATACGCACCGATATGCTGGGTGATGCCGCCCTGCTCGCTCGCCGTCACATTCGCGTGTCGAATGGCGTCAAGCAGGGATGTCTTACCGTGGTCGACGTGCCCCATGATCGTCACGACCGGGGGACGCGTGATATAGCCTTCGCCGTCGGTGTCTTCCTCCACGGCGTCATTGAGCGTATCTTCAAAGGTCTTAGCGAGCTTCTGCTCCAGTTCGATCCCGTATTCCGAAGCCACCATAAACGCCGTTTCGTAATCGATTTCCTGGTTGACCGTCGCCATCACGCCCATCATAAAGAGCTTTTTGACGATATCCGCCGCGGGCTTGCCGAGTTTTTCGGACAAATCTTTAATGGCGATGTTTTCTGTCGTCATCACGGCGCTTTCGATCACGATCGGCTCAATGTGCTGCTTTTGCTCTTTCTTTTCCTTGCGCGGACGGCGGGTACGCACAAATTCGTCGTCGTCCGTCATACTCGGCTGAGCGCGGCGTGTGTTTTCTTTTTTAGAGTTTTTAGGCTGTTGTTCGTTATCGTGGTTTTTACGATAATTCTTTTTGTTCGGATCGTAGTTGCTCACGCGTTCCTTTTCCGAAACGGGAAGGACCGGCGCGGCGCCTCTGCCTCCTGCCGGGCGTGTGGGACGTGCGCCGTCGCGCCCCTGCGCGGGACGAGCGGGGCGTTCGCCGTCACGGCCTTGCGCGGGACGGTACGTCCCCTGCTGACGCGGAGCGCGTTCGGTGTTCTGATACCCGCTGTTGGGACGGCGGAATCCGATGACGGCTTGCGAGATAGGCGTCTTTTTTTCCTCTTGCGCCGGTTTCCGCTTTTCGTTGGGCGTTTCGTCTGTTGTCGTTTCAGGCGTCTTGTCAGGCGTCGCCTCGGCGGGCGCTGTGTCGGGGTCCTGCCCTAACTCCGCCAGTTCTTCCTGCGCGCGCATCGCCTCATATTCTTTGCGTGCCGCTTCCTGCTCCGCCTTGGCAAGCTTCAGGCGTTCTTCCTCCTGTTGACGTTTCAGCCCGTCGCTCTTTTCCAAAAGAGAACGCTTCTGCTCCTCCAAAAGCGCGCGCGTGTCCGCGATTTGCTTGAGCAGCTCCTTGCCCGCGTTTTGAATGTCTGTTGCTTTACTCATTCTACGACCCCCAGATCTTTCTTGACGGCTTCGGCAAAGCCGTTATCGGTAATGCCTGCTACCCGGTGCGTTTCCCGCCCGATCCACAGACCTAATGCATCATGATCCTCTCAGCGCGCACAGGGTATGTGCCGCCATGACGCCATATCGGAAAAACGCTTGCACGTATTTTCCGACGCGGCGGAGGAAAGCAAGACCAGCTTGACCTTGCCCGCGCGCAGGGCTTGTTCCACTCCCTGCGTGCCCGAAACGAGCTTGCCCGCCTTGGCGGCAAACCCGAGATGCGCCTTGAGCGCGCTGTTATCCATGCAGTTCCTCATGAAGGAGCGCCGCCGTTTCATCCGGAATCGGCGTATCCAGCGCGCGGGAAAGCGCTTTGGTACGTATGCTCTTTTCCAAACAGGCTTCGTCGCGGCATATATACACACCGCGCCCGGAAAGCTTACCGGTCTTATCCGGCTTGACGGCGCCGTCCGGCGTGCGGACGATGCGTACCAGCTCCGCCTTAGGTTTCACGGTGCGGCACCCGACGCAGGTGCGCATGGGAATTTTTTTAGTCTTCAATGTTCTCTTCCTCAATAAGTGCCGCTTCGGGCATCTGACTTTCGGACTTGATGTCGATACTCCAACCCGTCAGCCGCGCGCACAGCATGGCGTTCTGTCCGCGTTTGCCGATGGCAAGCGAAAGCTGATTATCCGGCACCACGACGGTGGCGCGGCGTTTGGGATCGGTTTCCTCAATACGCACCATCAGCACCTTGGACGGACTGAGCGCGTTGGCAATATAGGTAACGGGATCCTCACTCCATTTGATGATGTCGATCTTCTCCTCGTGGATCTCGCTGACGATGTTCGCCACGCGGGTGCCCTTAGGTCCCACGCAGGCGCCCAGCGGATCCACATTGGGATCT
>JAGCSD010000179.1 GCA_017964345.1 Clostridia bacterium | reverse complement strand
GGCGGCGGCGGAGCAGGCGGTAAAAAACACACCGCGCGCGTGCATTTACCGCGTCAACTTGAAAACGGGCGGCGCGCCGGAGAGGATCACAACGCGCAAAGCTTTCACCGTGACGGTGATGGGCGACCGGATCTTCTATACCACGCCCACGCTTAAGGACGTGGAACTGCGTGTGATCGGTATAGATTCCACCGGGGATAAAAAACTGATGACGTTTTCGGACGGGGAGGCGGTCACCTATGCGACGCATGGCGTTGCTGTCGCGCATGATGATCAGATCGTCTATTTTGATTACGCCACGCTGACTAAGACCGTCTATGACACCGGCGCGGCGACCGGCATGAAGATGAGCGACCACTATCTGTATTATTTTAACCAGCGCGAGGCAGGCATGAAACGGCTGGAGTTTGCCACGGGCAATATCGAAACCCTTTGTGATAAGATCGGTAAGATATTCTACGCGGACGACGAACTTGTCTTTTTCGGGGAATCCCGTATTCCGTATCGGCTCAACGCCAACACGCTGGAGCTGAACAAAGTCAGCGAGGCGTATTACCGCTCCATGCTTCTGAACCGGAAGCACGAAACGATCCTCGCTCTTGCCAGCGATACAGAGGATAAGGGACTGTATTCCCAGCCGATGAACAACACCGCGGGCAAGCCTGTGGAGGAAGGCGGCAATCGCCCGCGCGTCAAGCTGCATCAGAACGCGATCAGCGCGTACTGCGCCGATGATGACTTTATCTATTTTGTAGAAGAAGAAACGGGCAATATTTATCGTATGACGTTTGAGGGTACGCAAAAAACGGTTCTGGGCAAAATCAACAGCGTCTGCGATACGGACGGAATTGAGGCAGTCGGTGACCGTCTTATTCTGTTTGACGCGGAGGACAGCGGCTGCGCGTATGTTCTTCCGACAGACGGCAGCGGTACGCTGACGCTTTTGGTCGGGGAGGAAGCATGAAAGAAGCTTTATTGACGATCACAACCAAGCAGGAAGGCGCCGAGGAAGCGGTTTCGTTCACCACGCGCAGCGCGTACGACGAAACGGACGCGGGGCTTCAACTGCGTTATGAGGAATCTCTCAGCGAGGAGGACGCCGTGCAGACGCGTCTTTTGATCGGAGAAGACAGCATTATGGTGGAACGCGAGGGCGATACGGGCGGGGATATGTTTTTCCGCAGCGCCACCACGTATGAAACACAGTACCGCGCCATGCCGGGGCTGGGATTGAGTATGCGTATTTTTACCACGAATTTAGACATTGCGCGCGATGAAAAAGGCGTGCAGGCGTCGGTGGGCTATCAATTGTTCTTGGGCGGCTCCAGCGTGGGCAGTATGGGCATGGACATCCGCGTGGAATATCTGTAACAAAAACGCATTCTTCCGCATGGTATACAGCGGAGGGATGCGTGTGTATTTTTTTGACGCTCATTGTGATTACCTCTCGGCACTTTGGCAGGGCAAGCCAACTGCCTTGACAGAACGGGCGGTGCAAAAAGCGAATCTGCAAAAAAGTGTTTTGGCGGCTTTTGAAGGCGGCAAACCGGATCGTGAACGTGTGTTCGCGCAAGCGGCGCTGATGCGCACGGCTCATCCGGTCAACCGTCCTTTTTTTGCGCTGGAAGGTCTTGGCTGGGCGGAGAATGACGACGATTTTTTATGGATCCGGGAACAGAAACCGTTTTACGTCGGTCCGATGTGGAACCGCGCCAATCGCTTCGGCGGAAGCTGTATGGAAGACGCTCCGATCACCGCGTGGGGAAAAGCGCGCCTGCGGGCGATGGAGGAAAACGGTATATATGTTGACTTAGCGCATGCGGGCGAAAAGATGTTTTATTCCGCATGCGACGCACTGGAACGTGTGCTGGTCAGCCATGCCAATGTATATGAGTGTTGTGCGCATCCGCGCAATCTGCATAAAAATCAGATTCGTGTGCTGATCGAAAAAAAGGCGTTCTTGGGCTTGACGTTCTATGTGCCGTTTGTGGGCGGCGATACGCTGGATGCCCTGTTTCGGCACATCGAAGCGGTGTGCGATATGGGAGGGGAAGAAATTCTCGGATTCGGCAGTGATTTTGACGGCTGCAGCGAGGTCATAGAAGGCGCGACGGACGTGAGTTTGTTTGCACGAATAGAGGAGGAAATGGAAAAACGAAATTATCCGTCGGTACTGCGTGAAAAAATAGCGCACGGAAACTTAGAAAAAAATAAATCCGGCTGAAAATGCCGGATTTGCGTTTGTTTGTATAAAATCAGCCTTCTTCTCCGCGTTCAGCAGCAGCGTTGATCTGCTTCAGGCACGACTTGCAAATGGTCTTACCTTTGTAGATAACGGTATTATCTGTTTCGTTGCAAAAAATGCAAGCAGGTTGATATTTCTTCAGAATGATCTGGTCATCATCCCCTACGTAAATTTCGACTGCGTCTTTTACGCCCAAATGCATGGTTCTGCGCAGTTCCTTAGGAATGACCAAACGGCCGAGATCGTCAAGTGAACGCACAATGCCGGTTGCTTTTGCCATAGAGAAAACACCTCCTTTATTCTTTCTCTATTCTACATGAAAATATATTTACTGTCAAGAAATTTTTCAGATTTTTTGAAAAAATTGTATTTTCTAAGTCGCCTTTAGTAAGAAAAAGAACCGCAAAAAAGCGGTTCTTTTGATGCTTTTTCGGACAATGCTCATTCCCACTCGATTGTCCCGGACGGCTTGGGCGTCAGGTCATAAAGCACGCGGTTGACGCCTTTTACTTCTGTCGTGATACGCTTGGTGATATGCTGAAGCAGGGAAAAAGGTATGTCTTCCACCGTGGCGGTCATGGCGTCGGTGGTGTTGACGGCACGCAGAATGACGGGATAGGCAAACGTGCGCTTGCCGTCTTGAATGCCCACGGAGCGGAAGTTCGGAACGACGGTGAAATATTGCCACACCTTGTCCGCGAGTCCGTTTTTGACGAATTCCTCGCGCAGAATGGCGTCAGATTCGCGCACGGCTTCCAGTCGGTCGCGCGTGATCGCGCCAAGACAGCGCACGCCGAGTCCCGGTCCGGGGAAAGGCTGACGGAATACCATGTTGTCCGGCAGATCGAGCGCCTTGCCGACGACGCGCACTTCGTCCTTAAACAGGAATTTCAGAGGCTCGACCAGCTCAAATTGCAGATCATCCGGCAGACCGCCGACGTTGTGGTGCGCTTTTACGCCGTCACTTTCCAGGATATCGGGATAAATGGTGCCTTGCGCTAAAAACTCGATGCCGTCGAGCTTACGCGCTTCTTCTTCAAACACACGAATGAATTCCGCGCCGATGATTTTTCTTTTCTGCTCGGGATCGGCAACGCCGGCGAGCTTGTCCAAAAAGCGGTCTACGGCGTCCACATAGATCAGATTGGCGTTCATTTGGTGGCGGAACACCTCGATGACCTGCTCCGGTTCGCCCTTGCGCAAAAGACCGTGATTGACGTGTACGCAAACTAAATTCTGCCCGATGGCGCGAATCAAAAGTGCCGCCACGACAGAGGAATCGACGCCGCCGGACAGGGCGAGAAGCACTTTTTTCTGCCCGATTTTTGCCTGCAAAGCGCCGAGCTGTTCTTCAATGAAGGCATTTGCCAGCTCCGGCGTGGTGATGCGCTGCATGGATGCGGGACGTTTGTTGTTTTCCATAAACTTTCTCCTTAAAAATGAAATTCAGACCTTGAAGGGATGCTTCAAGGTCTGTTTGTTATATGTATTTGACCGCCGTACCGTAGGCAATGACTTCCGCCGCGCCCTGCATGATCGCAGACGTGGCAAACCGCACGTTGACGATGGCGTCCGCACCGAGTGCCTGCGCCTCCTCTGTCATGCGCTTGGTGGCGATGGTGCGTGCTTCTTCCATCATTTCGGTATAGCCCTTCAATTCACCGCCGATAATAGTCTTGAAGCTGGCTCCGATATCCTTTCCGATATGTTTGGATTGGATGGTGCTGCCCTTGACCAGCCCCAGCATTTCGAACTTCTTGCCTTCGATGTAGTCTGTGTTGACAATAAACATAGAAATCCCTCCCTTTGTTTGGCATTATTATATCAAAAAACAGTAGGGAATGCAAGGGGGAAATTGCGTTTGTCGTTCAGTAAACAGCCTGTTTCTTTTACTCCCATTCCACCGTTCCCTGAGGTTTGCTGGTGATGTCATAGACCACGCGGTTGACGCCGCGCACCTCGTTGGTGATACGGTTTGATACGGCGGCAAGGAGGTCATAGGGGATACGCGCCCAATCGGCGGTCATAAAATCGTCGGTGGACACGGCGCGGATGGCGATAACATTCTCATACGTGCGATGATCGCCCATCACGCCGACGC
>JAGCSD010000178.1 GCA_017964345.1 Clostridia bacterium | reverse complement strand
TTGAAGGAACTGGGAAAGGTAGACAAGCCTGTTTTGCTCAAGCGCGGGCTTGCCAACAATATGAAAGAATTGCTGATGAGCGCCGAATATATCATGGCGGGCGGCAATGAACGCGTGATTTTGTGCGAACGCGGTATTCGCACGTTTGAAACGTATACGCGAAACACGCTCGACGTGTCCGCTGTACCGATGCTCCATGAACTGTCGCATCTGCCGGTCATCGTCGATCCGAGCCACGCCACGGGCATTGCGCGCATGGTCAAACCGATGGCGCTGTCGGCAACCGCCGCGGGGTGCGACGGACTGATGATCGAAGTGCATAACGATCCGGCGCACGCGCTGTGCGACGGCGCGCAGTCGCTGACGCCCGATCAGTTTGACGACGTAACGCGCGCGGTCCTGCGTGTGCGGGAGGCGGTGCTGTGAAAGTCGGGGTTGTGGCGCTCGGGCTGATCGGCGCGTCGTTTGCCAAAGCCGTCAAAGCGTACACACCGCATACGGTTTTCGGTGAGAACCGCAGTCAGAGCGTTCTGGAATTCGCTCTGATGACCGATACGATCGACGGCAGATTGGACGAAACCACTTTGCCGGAGTGCGAATTGATCTTTCTTGCCTCGTACCCCGACGCTTGTCTTGCGTGGCTGGAGAAACACGCGCGGGAGATCCGTCCCGGCGCTGTCGTGCTCGATGGGTGCGGTGTCAAGCAGGTGATTTGTGAAAAAGGCTTTGCTATCGCCCAAAAACACGGGTTTACGTTCGTGGGCGGACATCCGATGGCGGGATATCATAAATCCGGTATCAAGTATGCGCGGGAAACGCTGTTCAAAGGAGCTTCCATGATCGTGGTGCCGCCGGACGCGCGGGACGTGGACCTGCTTGCCCGTCTGACGGATTTCTTTAAGTCCATCGGCTTTGGCAGCGTGACTGTCACCGACGCGGTGACCCATGACCGCAACATTGCGTTTACCTCGCAGCTCGCGCACGTCGTATCCAACGCTTACGTCAAAAGCCCGCGCGCGATCGTCCATAAGGGCTTTTCCGCGGGCAGTTATAAGGATTTGACGCGCGTGGCGTATCTGAACGAAACGATGTGGACGGAATTGTTCTTGGATAACAAGGATTTTCTGAAGGAAGAAATCGACCATCTCATCGGCGAATTGCGGAAGTATTCCGACGCGCTGGCAGCCGGTGACGCGCCGGCGCTCGAAGCCCTTCTGCGCGACGGCAGAGAAAGAAAGGAACGAATTGATTCATGATTACCGTTGCGGTAGACGCGTCGCGTCCCTATGACATTTTGATCGAAGACGGCTTGCTCGTCCGTGCCGGCGAATGCCTTGCCGCCCGGTTCGGTACGCCGCGTCTGTTTCTTGTTTCCGACGACACCGTCTTTTCCCTTTACGGCGAAACGACCGTTTCTTCCTTAAAAAACGCCGGATTTGACGTGGAAACTTTTGTGGTGGAACACGGCGAAAAGAGCAAAAACGCGCAAAATCTTTTCTTGATCGTCAACCGTTTAGCGGAAAAATATTTTACGCGCGGTGATATGCTTGTCGCGCTCGGCGGCGGCGTGGTGGGGGACTTGTGCGGTTTTTGCGCCGCCACGTTCCTGCGCGGGGTTCGATATATTCAGATTCCGACAACGCTTCTCGCGTGCGTGGATTCTTCTGTCGGCGGCAAAACGGCGGTCGATCTGCCGGCGGGTAAAAATCTTTTCGGAGCGTTCTGGCAGCCGTCGCTTGTTCTGTGCGATCCGACGGTGCTTGACACTTTGCCGCCGGAACAGTTTGCTTCCGGTATGGCGGAAGTCATCAAATACGGCATGATTGCCGATCCCGATCTGTTTGAAACCGTGAAAACGCCCGGTTGGAAGCGCACGGACGTGATCGCGCGGTGCGTGGAAATCAAGCGCGACATTGTAAACGCCGACGAACGCGATACCGGGATTCGGCAAATCCTGAATTTCGGGCATACTTTCGGTCACGCGGTGGAATCCCTGAGCGACTTTTCACTTTCACACGGCGCGTGCGTGGCGATCGGCATGATGCTTGTCACGCGGGCGTTTCAAAAGACGGAGCAGACCGAGCTTACGGATAAGCTGGCGTCCTCGCTTACCGCTTACGGCTTGCCGACGGAAACCGCCTTTTCCGCCGATGAGATCTTCAAAAAGCTGTTGAGCGACAAAAAACGCAGCGGGGATGCTCTGAATTTGATCGTTGTCCGGAAAATCGGCAAGGCGGAAATTCGAACGCTGTCGCTTGACGAGGCGCGGGAGATCCTGCGCGCGGGACTCGTCAAATGAAGAGCACTGTCCTAAACGGCGCGCGCAAAGGACGCGTACATAGCATTTCGTCCAAATCCCACGTGCATCGGCTGCTGATCGCCGCTGCGCTGTCGGAAAGTGAAACACGTATTGAAGGTGTGAGCTTTTCGGCGGATATAGAGGCGACCAGACGCTGTTTGGACGCGTTTTTGACAGATACGCGAGAGGAAACGGATGCGCTTTGCGTTTACCCGCGCGGCGGGATCGTCAAAAACGCAATCCTTGACGCAGGGGAAAGCGGATCGACTTACCGTTTTCTCTTGCCCGTTGTCTGCGCGCTTGCCGCTGACGCCGTCTTTACCGGCGCGCCGCGGCTTGCCGCGCGTCCGCTTTCACCGTTATATGAAGAACTGATACGTCACGGGGCGTCGTTGTCGCCGCAGGGCGCGTTTCCGCTTTCTGCCCGCGGACAGATCGCACCGGGGGAGTATACGCTTTCTGCTTCGGTTTCTTCTCAGTTTGTCAGCGGTTTGCTATTTGCGCTTCCGCTTTTGCCTGCCGACAGCGTGATCACGCTTTCGGGAAAGATCGAATCGGCGCCGTATATCGATATGACGCTCAAGGCGCTTGACACCTTTTCCGTTCGTATCGAGCGGACGGAGAACGGGTTTTTCGTACCGGGCGCCCAGCGGTATCGTTCGCCCGGCGTTGCCGTAGCGGAAGGCGACTGGTCTAACGCCGCGTTTTTTGCCTGCCTCGGCGCGTTTTCGCCCGCCGGCGTCGTCATAGAGGGGCTTGATCCTGAAAGCGCGCAGGGCGACCGCGCGATCCTTGACTTGCTTGCCCGTATGGGCGCGGAGGTTTCGTGGCGCGGAAACACGCTGTCTGTCAAACACGCGCCTTTGCACGGCATTCGCGTGGACGCGTCGCAGATCCCCGACCTTGTGCCCGCGCTTGCCGTGGCGGCGTGCGCGGCGCGCGGCAAAACCGTCATTGAACACGCCGAGCGCCTGCGCTTAAAAGAGAGCGACCGCATTGAAAGCGTGTTTGATATGATTCGCGCTTTTGGCGGGCAAATCGAAAAGACGAACGACGGTTTTGTCATTTTCGGCACGGGTGCGCTTACCGGCGGCACGGTGAACAGCCGCAACGATCACCGCATCGTCATGGCGGCGGCAACAGCCGCGTCGATCTGTCAAAAACCGGTCGTCATTGAGGACGCCGGAGCCGTGGCGAAATCCTATCCCGCCTTTTTTGAAGACTTGAACTCTCTGGAGGTTTTATCATGAGTTTAGAGGAATTAAGAGAACAAATTGATACTATCGATACGCAGTTGATCGACCTGTTCAAGCAGCGTCTGGCGGTGGCGGCGGACGTTGCCGCTTATAAGAAAGAACACGATCTTCCGGTGTTGGATCGCGCGCGTGAGCGTGCACTGCTGAATGACCGTGCGCAAAAAGCCGGAGAGAGCTTTGAGAGTGAAACGCGGATTTTATTCCACACTGTTATGGGCGTCAGCCGGGCATATCAGAACAAACTGCTCGGCGCAAAAAGCTCTTATGCCGACGCGATCGCACAGGCGGTCGTTTCCACGGAACAGGTTTTTCCCGAAAACGCATTTGTGGCGTGCCAGGGCGTAGAGGGCGCGTATTCCCAGCTTGCGTGCGAAAAGATATTCATGAACCCCATGATTATGTTTATGAATACGTGGGAAGGTGTGTTTCAGGCGGTTGAAAACGGTTTGTGCCGCTATGGTATTCTGCCGCTGGAAAACTCCAACGCCGGTTCGGTCAACCGTATTTATGACCTGCTCGCGCAGTATCGCTTCAGTATTGTGCGGTCCACACGCTTGCAGATCAATCATTGTCTGCTCGCTAAAAAGAATACCAAATGGGAAGACGTGCGCGAAATTTATTCGCATGAACAGGCGATCCGTCAGTGCAGCGAATTGTTGGACAGCCTTAAAAATGTGAAAGTTCATGTGTGTGAAAACACGGCGCTTGCCGCCAAAATGGTAGCGGAGTCCGATCGAAACGACGTGGCGGCGCTTTCCTCCAAGCAATGCGCGGAGCTGTACCATTTGTCCGTTCTGCGGGAAGCGGTGCAGAACGCGGGAAACAACTATACACGGTTTATCTGCGTCAGCAAGAAGCTTGAAATCTATCCCGGCGCGAACAAAACCAGCCTGATGATCGTCGTTCCGCACAGACCGGGCGCCCTGTATCATGTTTTGTCTGAATTTAACTGCTTGGGCGTCAATGTCATTAAACTCGAAAGCCGTCCGATCCCGGGACGTGATTTTGAATTTATGTTTTATTTTGATATTGACGTTTCGGTCTATTCTCCCAAATTCGGCGTATTGCTCGGCGAGCTCGAGAATGAGGCGGAGCAGTTCCAGTACTTGGGATCCTACAGCGAGGTCACCTGATGCGCGCCTGTTTCGGACTGCTCGGCGGCAGACTGGCGCATAGCCTTTCGCCGCAGATACATGAGATGCTTTGCGGCTATGCCTATGATCTGTTTGAACTGCCGGAAGAGCAGGTGGCGCCGTTTTTGGAAAAACGGGAGTTTGACGCCATCAATGTTACGATTCCTTACAAAAAGAACGTGATGCCGTTTTGTACACGTCTGTCAGACCAGGCAAAACGCATCGGGAGCGTTAACACCATCCGCAAAGAAGCGGACGGTACGCTTTCGGGTTTCAATACCGATTATTTTGGGTTTTCGTACCTGCTGCGCCGTGCAGGGATCGAGCCTGAAGGCAAAAAAGCGCTCATCCTCGGCAGCGGCGGATCCAGCGTGACGGTCAACGCGGTTCTTCGCGACGCCGGCGCGCGCGAGGTGCGCGTGATCTCGCGAACGGGGGAGGACAATTATCAAAACCTTTCCCGCCACGCGGACGCGGACATCATCGTCAACACCACGCCGGTCGGGATGTTCCCCCAAAACGGGGAAACGCCGCTGTCGCTGGACATATTTGAACATTTGGAAGCGGTAGCGGACATCGTGTACAATCCCTTAAAAACCGCTTTGCTGCTTGATGCCGAGGCGCGCGGATTGCGCTGTGAAAACGGACTTTCCATGCTGGTGGCGCAGGCGAAAGCGGCGGCGGAAATCTTTTTGCAAACCCCGATTTCCGATACGGAGATCGAGCGCGTCTTAGACGTTTTGACACGGCAAACGCAGAACATCGTGCTGATCGGAATGCCCGGATGCGGCAAAAGCACCGCCGCGGCGCGGCTGGGGAGCCTGCT
>JAGCSD010000177.1 GCA_017964345.1 Clostridia bacterium | reverse complement strand
TCGGTGATGTAGCGGTCGGACAGCGTTGCCGCCGCCACGAGCGCGCTGTCGTGGATCTGCACGCCGTGGAAGATCTCATACCGCTCATCCAGTCCGCGCAGAATGGAGATCGTATCTTCTACCGTCGGCTCATCGACCTGTACCGGCTGGAATCTGCGTTCCAGCGCGGCGTCTTTTTCGATATACTTGCGGTATTCGTCCAGCGTAGTGGCGCCGATGCAGTGCAGTTCGCCCCGCGCCAGCATGGGCTTTAACAGATTGCCCGCGTCCATGGCTCCCTCGGTTTTGCCCGCGCCCACAATGGTATGCAATTCGTCGATGAACAAGAGGATCCTGCCCTCACTGCTCTTGATCTCGTTCAGAACGGCTTTTAACCGCTCCTCAAATTCGCCGCGGAACTTCGCGCCCGCGATCAAGGAGCCCATGTCCAAGGCGAAAATCGTTTTGTCCTTTAAGCCCTCCGGCACGTCGCCGCGCACGATCCGCTGAGCCAAGCCTTCCACCACGGCGGTCTTACCTACGCCGGGCTCACCGATCAATACCGGGTTGTTTTTGGTTTTGCGCGACAAAATGCGCACGACGTTGCGGATCTCCGCGTCGCGCCCGATCACGGGATCGAGCTTGCCCTCTTTGGCGCGTTCTACTAAGTCAAAGCCGTATTTGTTCAGCGCGTCATATGTGCCCTCGGGGTTATCGCTCGTCACTTTCTGTCCCGCTTTGACTTGCGATAGTTTTTCATGAAATGCTTTCTCGCTTATGGCATAACGCCGGAAAATCTCCTTCAGCTTGGGCGTGGGCGATGCCAGAATGCCGGCGAACAGATGTTCAACCGAAACGTATTCGTCACCGTTCTTTTTTGCTTCCTTTTCCGCCTGCGCGAGAATTTTGTCGGTTTCCGGCGCCACATAAATTTTATCCGGCTCTCTGCCGCTGCCGGTCACCTTGGGCAAGGCGTCGATCGCTTGATTCAATGCCGCCAGCACCTGCTCGGTATCGACACCCATTTTGTCGAACAGGCTGCGGATCAAGCCGCCGTCCTGGTCGAGAAGCGCGTAAGCGATATGTTCGGGCGCAATGTTCATGTTGTCGTTTTCGATCGCGATCCGCTGCGCCGTCTGGATCGCCTCAATGGTTTTCTGCGTCAATTTATCGGTCATGGAAGATCCCTCCTTAAATCAAAACGGATTCCTGCAAATAGGCTTTCAAGGCGGCGCGCAGGTCCTCTTCCCCCCGCGTGCCCGCCAAAAACGCTTTCATGCTGTTGTCGAACAGTTTAATATAACGCGAAATGGCGTCCGCCAGCTCCTGTGACGTGTAGTTGCGCCCTTCGTCCACCTGGATACTGCGCAGGAAGCGTCCGTCATAAAGCGCATAACGAATATCCTCGCTCGGACGAAGTTCCTTTTCGATATGCGACCACAGACGGAAGAAACGGTCCATCTGCGTCAGCAGTTCGCGCGACTGCGTACGGAAAATCACACTGAGCTGCCCGATACCGCCCTCGTCACGGTCGCGATAAAGCTCCACCTCGTACTTGATCGTCGGTCGGTAGCGGTATTCCAGACTGCTTTTCAGACTCATTGTGCTTTGATGCGGCGCGATATACGTCACCATATCGTTGCCGTAAAGCTGTTCCTCAATGGTTTTGAAGATGGTGTTGATGCGCATTTCCGGCGTCGTGTAGGAAACCGCCTCCGCTAAGATCTGATTGATCAAATTGGAGCGGTTCGTACCCTGCAGCATGGCGAGCCGGTCAACCTCGCGCACGACCTCGTCCATCAAAATGACGCTGTATAAACTTCTGCTCATGGTTTTGCCTCCTTCGCTCTGTACGCTTATAGTATACTCCGTTTTCTAAATTTGTCAATCGATTTATATAACTTTTCACACGAGTTTCATATTTTTCACAACGATTATATATGGCGTGCCTGCAAATTCGCTGTTTTTGCCGTTCTTTTGCTGCCGCAAAAAAATAAAAATTTTTTTCAAAAAGGGTATTGACTTTTGGTTTTCCGCCTGCTATAATGAAATTGAAGATAAGAAGGGGACGAAGAAAGGACATCAAAGGAAAGGACGTGTTACGATGATCTTGATTCGAGCCGTTGTCCTTGCCGGGGCTGTCGGATAGAGAGCCTCGGGGTACAAACCTCATAGTAAAAAAGTCGGAGGTTTGTGTATGAAACTGATTCGTGCTGTTTATCGGACCGGGGTTCTTGCCTAAGAGGATCCCGGGGTACAAACCGACCATACCGGAACAAAGAAGATACGGAGGTTTGTATATGAAAATGATTCGCGCGGTGACGCTCGCCGGGGTTGTCTGAAAAGGCGATCTCGGGATAGAAACGACCTAACAAATCAGAAAGGTTGATTCTATGGTTCAAATCCGGGCAGTATAGGAAGCCGTTTGAAGAACGGCAAATAGACAAATAGAAACGGATGCATTCCTTAAAAAAGAATGCATCCGTTTTTAACATTTTGAGTTACTGTTCGCGGAAACGGGAAAGGAAACTGCGCATTTCCTCGGTTTGCGGCTTGGCAAACAGTTGTTTGGGATCGCCCTCTTCACGGATCACGCCTTCGTGCATGAACACGACGTGATTGGAAACGTCCCGCGCGAACGCCATTTCGTGCGTCACAACAAGCATCGTCATGCCGTCCTGTGCGAGCTTCTGCATGACCGCGAGCACCTCCCCCACCATTTCGGGATCCAGCGCGCTGGTCGGTTCGTCGAAGAGCAGTACCTCAGGCGACATCGCCATGGCGCGCGCGATCGCCACACGCTGTTTCTGCCCGCCGGAAAGCTGAGCGGGCTTCGCTTTCACGAACGGCGTCATGCCGACCTGATTCAAAAACCGTATCGCCGTTTCAACGGCTTCTTTCCGCTTTTTCCTCAAAACGCGCGTCTGCCCGATCACGCAGTTTTCCAACACGTTCATATTATAGAACAAATTGAACGATTGAAACACCATTCCCACGCGGGCGCGGTAAGCGGCTTCGCTCTTTTTCATGGAAAGAATATTTTCCCCGTGATAGAGGATCTCGCCGCCGGAGGGCGTTTCAAGCAGGTTGATACACCGCAGAAGCGTGGATTTTCCCGAACCGGACGCGCCGATGATGCTCGTGACGTCGCCTTTTTCCACCGAGAAATTGATGTCGGTCAGCACCTGATGCTTGCCGAAGCTTTTGGACAGATGCCGGATATCCAGTATGCTCATGAACGCGCCCCCCTCTTTTTGACAAAGGAGTACATCCCGCTGGTATGCGCCAGGGAATCGGTCGTGGCAACGTCAAAGTTCGCCGGACCGTCCATTTTGCGCTCCATCAAACGCAGGAGAAGCGAGCAGGTCAGCGTCAGGATCAGATAAATTCCCATGGTGATGACCGCCGACGGAAAATACAGATAGTTTCCGCCCACCAGAGCTTTATGCACGGCGAACAGTTCCGTATAGCCGATGATGAACATGACCGACGTATCCTTGATGTTGATGATCAGGTTGTTGCCGATCTGCGGCAGAATGTTGCGGAGCGTCTGCGGCAGAATGACAAAAAGCATCGTCTGAAAATGCGTCATGCCGATCGCCTTGGCGCCCTCCGTCTGCCCCTTGTCGATGGACAGAATGCCGCCGCGCACGGTTTCCGCCATATACGCGCCGGTGTTGATCGAAACGACCAGATACGCCGCGGTCGTGACGTCCAAGCGCACTGCGTTGTTTGAGAAAAACGGGATCGCGAAATACACGAACACCGCCTGCAGGATCATGGGCGTACCGCGGAACACTTCCACGTACACACGCACGATCGCCTTGACAATGCCCACCACGGTCTTTTTGAACGCGTTGTCGCGCTGACGCACGGGGATCGTTTGCAAAATCCCGCAGGCAAAGCCGATCACACAGCCGGCGAGCGTGGCGATCACGGCAAGCAAAATGGTGTCGCCCGCGCCGCGCAGGTACTGCAGCCCCGATTTCTGCCAAAGCGAGGCGATCTCGCTCCCCAGTTGGATCAGCTTATCCATTTTTTAGTCCTGGGAAAGCGGCTGGATCTTCGTCGCTTCCGCCATCATCGCATTGAAGTCGTCCTCCGTCATGGGTGCCAGAACCGCGTTGATCTTGTCTTTCAGCGCGGTGTTGCCCTTTTGGACGGAAATACCAATATTGATCTCTTCCTCGCTGACGTTAAAGCCGTCGGTAAGCTCTAAGATCTTCATGTCGGGATAGGCAACGAGCGCACCCTGCGCGGTGGGCATATCGGTGCAAACGAAGTCCACGTCGCCGGTTTCCAGCGCCATCAGCATGGTCGGCGCGCTGTCCTTGGCGGCTTTGATATCGGCGCCTTCGATCTGCGGCAGGCAGATATCATACCAAACGGTACCCATCTGCGATGTGCAGGAAGCACCCGCCAGGTCGGCAAGCTTCGTCGCGCCCGCGACAGGTGAATCCTGGCGCGTCAGAGCCACGATAGAAGCGTACAGATACGGACCGGCGAAATCCACCTGTTCGGCGCGCTCCGCCGTCATGGACTGACCGGCGATGACCGCGTCGACCTGTCCGGTCTGCACCGCGGGCACAAGAGAATCCCAGTCAAGACGAACGACTTCGAGCTGCCAGCCGTTGGCTTCGCAGATCTTTTTCGCCATCATGACGTCGTAGCCGTTGGCGTATTCGCCCGTGGCGCCCTTGATCGGCACCGCGCCGTTGGCATCGTCGGTTTGCGTCCAGTTGTAGGGCGCGTACGCGCATTCCATAGCGACGGTCAAAGTAAAGTCAACGGTTTCATCCTCCTTGTTGTTGGAAGGTGTGACGGTACATCCGGCAGCAAGCAGGCACGCGGTCAAAAGCGCCGCGCAGAGAAGCAAAGATACAAGTTTTTTCATAGTGTAAACCACCTTTCAAAAATAAAAGAACCGCTTTTGTCAAGCGGTTACGAAAAAAACATGCTGACCGGCGAAGAGTCCGGTTTTCTTTTCGATAGCGCTTCACAACAATTGTGACAGTCCGGCAGGTATTTCCTGCCGACCCAGCCGACGACGCGTACAGGTTTGCCTCGCCGCTTCGGCAGTGTTCCCTTTTCTCCGCGAACCGTTCCTGTTTTTCGCGGGCTACTCTTGAACACTGCGCCTCTATCTGCGATTCAATTTTGCCTTATCTTACACCCTTTTTTGCGGGTTGTCAAGCGGTTTTATGCAAAAAAATGAGTTCTTATTCCGTTTTTCTCCCCCCGCACGCCTTGATCAGCACGTCCAGCGCCTTGTCAAACAGGTCGTCCGGGATGTTCAGTGCCGGGAGCAGACGGACTTTCTCGTGGGCGGTCAGGCACAAAACGCCGCGCGCAAGGCATTCGCTCACGATCTCGGCGGCAGGTTTTTCCGTTTCCACGCCGATCATCATTCCCATGCCGGAAACGGACTTTATGCCGTTTTGCCCTTGCAGAGCGGCTTTGATTTTTTCCCCTTTTTCGCGCACGGACGCCAAAAACGCGTCGTCTAACCGTTCCAGGACGGAAAGCGCCGCCGCGCAGCACACGGGATTGCCGCCGAAGGTCGAGCCGTGGTCGCCCGCGCCCAAAGCGTCCGCCGTTTTTTCCGAAAACAGCGTGGCGCCGAGCGGCAGACCGCCCGCCAGTCCTTTGGCGGTCGATACGATATCGGGCGAAATATCATAGTGCATATAGGCGTAGAGCTTGCCGGTGCGTCCGTTGCCGGTCTGCACCTCGTCCACGATCAGGAGAATACCGTGCGCGGCG
>JAGCSD010000176.1 GCA_017964345.1 Clostridia bacterium | reverse complement strand
GATCATCAAGCCCGGGGACACGGTGGTGACCAGCGGTATGGGCGAGGTCTATCCCAAAGGCATCGTGGTGGGAAAGATCACCGAGGTCTCCAAAAGCAGCGCCACGCAGACCGGTTCGTCCGCCCGACTGGCTCCCGGCGTGGATTTTGACCATTTGGAACACGTTCTGATCATCACGGGAACGGGAGAATAAACCCATGCGCACATTCTTTATGATTCTGATTTCCGCTGTCATGGTCGTCTTTCATTTGATGCTGGCGCCCGCTTTGGCGATTGCCGGCATGAAAATTGATTTTTTTATGATCTCGGTCGTGATGCTGGCACTGTTTACGAAAAAATGGTATCCGCCGGTGCTGTGCGCGCTGTATTCCGGCATCGCGGTGGATCTGACCACGCAGGCGGGCACGTTTATCAACACCGGCATATACGTGTTTATTGCCGTGACGGCGTTTTTCGTCTTTTTCCTTCTGAAGGAAAACAATTTTCTGTTTGCCGCTCTTGCCGTCTTGGCGTTTACCGCTTCCAAGCATTTGATTTTCGTCCTGTTGCTGTACGTGATGCGTCTGTCGCAAACCGCCACGCTCGCCACCTTCCTGCATGGCTTACCGGCGGCGATCTACACCGCGGCGGCGGGCTCGGGTCTGTATTTTGTATACCGTCTGCTCTTTCGCGCGTTCTTTATGCAGGAGAAGAACGAGGAGGAGAGCAAGTTCCTTCTTTCATAGGGGAAGCCATGGATCTGTTGCGTCAAGAAGAGAAGAAGTTCGATCCCAAACGCAGCCTGATTGTGCTGGGTGCGTTTCTTCTCGCGTTTGTGGTGCTGATCTGCTCTCTTGTCGATCTTCAGTTGATCCGCGGGGCGTCGTATACCGAGGCGTCCGCCATCAAGCATACGCGCACGCTGGCCATTGAGGGTACGCGCGGGAAAATCCTGGACACGAACGGTATTCCGATGGCGCTGGATGAAGAAAGCTATAATCTGGAGTTTTACCGGGAATACAACTTGAAATCCGAACGCAAGATGTATACCGAGTCCATTATTTTTGCGCTGCAGTTGATTGCGCGTTACGGGCGAAACGTAAAACCGTCGTTTGCCATTACGAAGAATGAGGCGGGCGAGTATGTCTTTTCGTGGGGCGACGTCAGCGACGAGGTTGCCCAAAAACGGGAAAGCACATGGCGCAGTGATTTCTATTTCGCTTCCACGCGAGGGCTGAAAATGACCTGCGAGGAAATGTATCGCGAAATGCGCGACCGATATGAGATCCCCGAGGGCATGAGCGATGAGGACGCCTTTCTCGTCTTGGGGATTTGGCAGGACAGTATTCAATCGTATTGGGCGTCCAAGTCCATTACCGTTCTGAAAAACATCGGGCAGGAGCTGGCAGCGGCGATCGAGAGCTTCGGGTATGAATTAGCGGGATTTCATGTCACAAAAAAATCCATGCGCGTGTATCCGCAGGGGAAAGTCGCCAGCCATATTGTGGGCTATCTGGGGCGCATTACGGCGGATAACTTAGCCTATTATAAAGAGCTCAAATACGATCAGGAAAGCTTAGTCGGTGTGTCGGGCATTGAAAATGTGATGGAAAGCTATCTGACCGGCTCCAGCGGTGAGCGCCTCGGCTCGCGTAAAGTGGAAGTCACCAGCGGCGGCACGATCTTAAGCGAACTGGCGTACAACGCGCCGACGAACGGCAACAACGTTTATCTGACGATCGATACGAATCTTCAGCGCGTTGCCGAAGAAGCGCTGCGCAACAATATTGCGGAAATCAACGCCCAACAGCGCGCCCGTTATGCAAACGATAAGGCGAATTACGATGCGCTGATCGCCAAGCGCGGCGGCAAGGAAATCCAGTTTGCTTCCGTAGGCGCCGTGGTAGTGATGAATGTCAAGAACTGCGACGTGCTGGCGCTAGTCAGCCAGCCGAATTATAACCCTAACTTGTTTTCACAAGGGATCTCCCAGGCGGATTACGATGCGATCGTGGACGATCCGAATAAACCGCTGTTCAATAAGGCGATCAGCTCCTCCGATACGCCCGGCTCTATCTTCAAGCTGTGCATCTCCCTTGCGGGGTTGGAGGAAGGCGCCATTACCGCAACGGAAACGATTGTAGACTTGGGCGAATACCGGAAGTACGCATCCGGGACGACCAAAGGTCCCATGTGCGGATGGTACCGTGATAATCACGAAACGCACGGCGCGATCAACGTGGTCAACGCCATCAACTATTCATGCAACTATTTCTTCTATGAAGTGGCTGACCGGCTCGGGATTGAAAAAATCAAAAAATGGGCGGGCAATTTAGGACTCTTAGATAAAACAAACATCGAATTGACGGGTGAACGCGTCGGTATCGTGGGCGATCAAAAGACGCTTTATGACAAGGACCGTGACATCAACGACCAGGACACCAGCCTGCCGTATCTGGTTTACCGGCAGATCCGTTCGTATATTCTCGCTTGTGCGGAGTATTCCAAGGTGACGCTTACCGATGCGGAGATCGCCTCAATTATTTCCAAGTGCTTTGAGATGATCGGCAACACGCGCGCACAGATCACGTCCGACGTGGAAAAGATACTCGTGGAAGGGTACGGGCTTTCCCGCGCCTATGTGGTGGAACATACCAAATGGGATATTTACAGCTCCATTATTCAGATCACATGGACGAACACCACGACCATTCAGACCGGTATCGGGCAGAGTATTACGACGGTGACGCCTATCGCCGTGGCGCGGTATTTGTCGGCGCTGGTGAACGGCGGCTATGTCTATGACACGCATATTGTGGACAAAGTGACGACCGCCACGGGCGAGTTGGTGTATGAACAACAACCGACGCTGGTGCGCAAGCTGGATGTGAATCAGGACAATCTGAATACCATTATGAAGGGTATGCGCGACATGGTGAACGAGTCGGAAGACCACTATTCATCTACGGCGCGCCGCTACTTCAACGCGTTCAAGTATAAGAACCAGCTCGGCGGCAAGACCGGTACCGCGCAGGTTTCGGACATTAACTTGGAGGATAACGCCTGGTTCGTGGCGTTCGCGCCGTATGATGACCCGGAAATTGCCATCGTCGTGTATATTCCCAACGGGTTTTCCGGATCCATGGCAAGCGCCACGGTCAAAGATATAGCAGAGTATTATTTGGATTTGAAATACGCGGTAGAGGACGATTCTCTGCCGGCGGACAACACGATTCTATACTAAGGAGATCTCATGAGAACAACTTTCCGTCACCGGCGTATCCGGATCATTCCTGTTTCCATCGCGACGCTTTTGCTGATCGGTGTGATACTGTTGTTGATCCTTTTTCCCTACAGCGGATCGATCCGTTATGATATCGTCTACAACGGCGAACGTCTGACGGGCGTCATTCTTCGTACGGAGCATATTGTCGATCTTTCGTCCTATGAAAAGGTTTTGTTTGAAAATATGGTGGACGGTCAACGGCTCGAGCAGGGCGAAAAGATCGTGACCGCGTACAAAAAAGGATATTTGAAGACCTCGCTGGATAAACTGCGTGAAACGGAAAAAAATATTGTAGCGTATCAGAACCAAAGCGTGATCACGGGTTATGATGACCGCAAGATCGTGATGTATGATTTTGATATCGAGGTTCTGATCCGCCGGATGTCGGAAGAAACGGAAGGCTATATCACCTTATACCATGACCTTTGCCGCGTGATGGCGGAACGGGAATCGTATATCCGCGCCACCTATAATACCGAGTCCAATACATATCTGCAAGGACTGTATCAGGACGAGGTGTCCCTCTTGGAATCCTTGCGTGTGTGGCGGGATGAACTGGCAGCAACGGAGGAAGGTTATCTCGGCTTTTACTGCAATCAGTCGGAGGGTGAACTGAGTCCGGGGGCGGACATGACGCTCCAGCAGGTCAAAGAACTGGTAAAAAGAGAAAAGAAGCCGATGCAGAACGCGTTCAAGGTCGTGACCGAGGAGGCGTGGTATATTGCCGTTCCGGTGGACCGTGTGGACGGCCGTTTTACTGTGGAAGAACACTATCCGCTCTACATCGGCAATGCCGATACGTATGAGCCGGCGCGTCTGGTGAGCGTGCAGACCGAAAAGCGCGGGGCGATCCTGTTGTTCCGCTTGGAAGACAATGTGGAAAAGTATTTAGATCTGTTTTCAACCGATCTCTTTGTCGGACAGCGCGTGGAGGGCTTCAGCGTGCCCAATCGCTATGTGAAGAATGACAGCATCAAAATAAAAGACGATAGCGGGGAAGAGCAAAATATTCCGATTCAGATTCTCTATCATGATAAGGACAGAACCGTGTTTGCGCCAAATGACGCCTGCCGCGTGGGAGGAAAGGTGTACCGATGACGATCGAAGAGCGCTGTGCGCGAGTGGAAGAACAGATTCAACGTGCCTGCGACGCGGCGGGGCGCGGGCGGAACGAAGTCACCTTGATCGCCGTTACCAAGACGCGCACGCCGGAAGAAATCAACCGGGCGCTGAAAACGGGCATTTCCGATATCGGAGAAAACCGCGTCCAGGAGCTTTTAGCCAAACTGCCGGAGCTGAGTCCGGCGCGCGTGCATTTGATCGGGCAGCTGCAGACCAATAAGGTCAAAGCGGTGCTGGGCAAGGCGCAGGTGATCCATTCCCTGGACCGTCTGCATCTGGCGAAGGAGCTGGATCGCGCGGCGTCCTTACAGGGCTTAACGCCCGTTCAGGTATTGATTGAGGTTAATATCGCAAGAGAAGAAACAAAATCGGGAATTTTTTTTGAGAATGTTTCAGATTTTCTTGACATTTTGGCGGATTTCCGATATATTAAACCTATAGGCTTGATGACGGTCGCGCCGATGGACGCCACCGAAGCGGAACAAGACCGGTATTTTGAAAAAATGCAGTCGCTTCTTCCGCGCGGACAGGCTCTGTTCGGTCCGTCATTTTGCGAGCTTTCCATGGGCATGAGCCGGGATTTTCCCGCGGCGATCCGCCACGGCGCCACGATGGTACGCGTCGGCACGGCTCTGTTCGGGGAGAGGCAATATTTACATCCGTGAACAATCATAATTTTTTAGGAGGAACCCGGTATGGCAACACGCAAAAACAAAATTCTTGAGTTTTTCGGATTCGGAGGGACGGACGATTACGACGAAGATGCGGACTACTTTGACGAAGAGGAAACGGAAATTCCCGTTCGCAATCGGCGCGGCTCCGAGTATGAAGAGGAAGAAACACGTCGTCCGACGCGCAGGACGCGCATTGTGCCCGTGCAGGAGCGTCCCGTGGCAAAGACGAACAGCGTGATCATTTATTCGCCCAAAACGTATAATGAAGCACAGCCGCTTGTGACGGAGCTGATTCGCCATAAGCACGTCATTATCAAATTAGATAAAGTCGAAAAGCGCGTGGGACAGCGCATCCTTGATTTTATGAGCGGCGCGGCGTATGCCAGTGACGCGCAGGTGACCGAGGTGTCCAAAGGCAGCATTTATCTGTTTGCCTCCAACCAGACGCAGATCGACAAATCCGACGATTACGAAACGGAAAACACGGACGACGGATATACGCTGGACGATGAGTTCTAAGCAAGGGTGCGGCAGATGAATCCGAAATTCGGTTTGGAGCGCAAGGGCTATAACCGTTACGAGGTGGACCGTTTTATTCTGCAGATCAATCAAGAGCTGGAACTTCTTCGGGCACGCTTAGCGGACTGTGAGCGCCGCTTGAAAGAACAAGACGAGGCGCTTGCGCAAGCGCGAAAAGATCGGCAATATATCGGCGATACGATGATCCAGGCGGAACTGGCGGCGCGCGATATTGTGGAAGAGGCGGAAGAACGCGCCAGAGAACGGGAAAACCGCCGCCGCGCCGAGGAAGAAACACAGATCAGACTTCTGAATGAAAAGAAACAGGAGCTTGAGGAAATGCGCAAACGTATGGCGTATTTGCTGCGTTCTCAGCTTGCCCTGCTCGAAAAAGAATAGGTATACGGGATTGCGGACACAATAGTGTTGGGTGAGATACGTTGCATCAGGACAGACCATCACGCAGGATCGCCCACGCGATCGTGCGTGATGATTTATTTTACAAAAAAAGCCTGAAACGCTTTCTGTTGCGCAGTTTTTTGGCGGGGTTGTTTCGGGGAGTCGGCACCGCGATCGGCTTTTCGATTCTGAGCGCTTTTATTTTGTACGCGGTTACGCTGCTCGCTTCGCACAATTTGCCGGTTATCGGTGATTTGCTCAAGCGCATTGCCGAAATGATGAAATACGGGGTTTGAATATGCTTGTCATTCTTCTGATTGCTATTGCCGCTATGCTGGCGGACCAAGTGACCAAATTGCTGACGGTGGGTTTTTTTGTAGACCCGGAGCGGATGTTGGTCACCGGGTTGCTCCACGAGCCGGGCGACAGCGTTACGCTGATCCCCGACGTGTTTTCCTTTACATACGTTCTGAATAAGGGCGCCGCGTTCGGCATTCTGCAGAATCAGCGGTTCTTCTTTTTGATCGTTACCGTCGCCATTTGCGCCGTCGGTACGGTTTTGCTTTTGCGTATCAAGAAAAAACATTGGGTGCTGAAGCTTGCGTCCGGTTTGATTTTCGGCGGAGCGCTGGGAAATCTGATCGACCGTCTGGTGATCGGTTCCGTGCGTGATTTTTTGGACGCTTCCTTTGTGCAGACGATCACCGGTTACGCGTTCCCGGTGTTCAATTTGGCGGATATGTGTGTCGTTGTCGGTACGGTCCTTTTGGCGATCTATATCCTGTTTCTTCACGAAAAGCAAATCAAACAGGACGGCAAACCGTGAAAACGTGGGTCGCGGAAACGGATGCGCCGCGTGCCGACGCGTATCTCGCCGCTTGTCTGCCGTCTTTTTCACGTACCGCCTGCGTCAGGCTGATAGAGGAAGGAAAAGTCCTTGTAAACGGCAAGCCGTGCGGAAAAAAACAGGCGATCCGCGCGGGCGACACCCTGCGCGTGGAAGAAGACGCGCCGCGTCCGCTTGACGTCATGCCGGAGGATATTCCGATTTCCATCGTCTATCAGGATGCGGATATTGCCGTTATCAATAAGCCGCAGGGCATGGTTGTGCATCCTGCGCACGGAAGCGAAAACGGCACGCTTGTCAACACTCTCCTGCATCATGTTTAAGACCTTTCCGGCATCAACGGTGTGATGCGTCCCGGTATTGTGCATCGGCTCGATAAAAACACGTCGGGACTGATCGTCATAGCCAAAAACGACGCGGCGCACGCGAGCCTTGCCAAGCAATTTCAAGAACGTACCTGCGAAAAAATCTATTACGCGCTTGCGGAAGGCGTATTTCGCGAAACGTCCTTTACGGTGGAAAACTATCTGGCGCGCAGTAAGTCCGACCGCAAAAAAATTGCGGTGTATCCGTCTTCCGACGCGGGGAAGTTTGCCAGCACATCCTTTGCGGTGCTGGAACAGTATAAACACGCGGCACTCCTTTCCTGCCGGTTGAATACCGGTCGCACGCATCAGATCCGCGTGCATCTGGCGCATATCGGGCATCCGTGCTTATGCGACCGCGAATACGGTTTTAAGAAAACACGCACCGATTTGCCCGGACAGGCACTGCATGCCTACAGCCTTTCCGTTACGCATCCGACCACCGGCGAGCGCATGACGTTTACCGCACCGATGCCGCCTGCCATGGAGAATTTAAGAAAAAAACTGCAAAACGATTGACAACTTTTTCGAAATAATTATAATAATATGTGTAAGATGATGCCGGACATGTCGGCAGGCAGCTGCGCCGCAGAGAGGGCTTTGGAAGCTGAAAGAAGCCTGCGCGGAACCTGTGCGATACCACCGGCGGATTACCGCGTGCCGCGTGCGCAAACGGGGCAAAAGAGAAGTAAACCGGGTGGAACCACGGGTAGAAGCATACTCGTCCCTGTTAAGCAGTGCTTAGCGGGGCTTATTTTTTTAAGGAGGACTTTTTATGAAAATCACATTGCCGGATCAGTCGGTCAAGGAATACGCGGGCTCTGCCACGCCGCGTCAGGTCGCGCGGGAGATCAGCGAAGGACTCGCAAACGCCGCGGTGGCGGCAAAGGTGAACGGCAGGCTGGTCGATCTGGATCATACTCTTACGGAGGATGCGAGCCTTGCCATCATCACCAAGCGCGATGAAGAGTACGTCAGCGTTCTGCGTCATACGGCAAGCCATGTGATGGCGCAGGCGGTCCTGCGTCTGTATCCGAACACCAAGCTGGCAATCGGTCCGTTTATCGAAAACGGGTTTTATTATGATTTTGACTTTGAATCGCCTGTTACCATGGCGGACGCGGCAAAGATCGAGGCGGAAATGGCAAAGATCGCCGCGGAAAAACTGCCGCTGACGCGTTTTTTACTGCCGCGCGACAAGGCGCTTGAGGAAATGCGGGATCAACCCTACAAGCAGGAGCTGATCCGCGATCTGCCGGAAGGCGAGGAGATCTCTTTCTACACGCAGGGCGAGTTTACCGACTTGTGCGCGGGACCGCATCTTGCCAGCACCGCGGAAGTCAAACACTTCAAGATTCTCTCTGTGACCGGTGCGTACTGGCGCGGTAACGAAAAGAACAAAATGCTGACGCGCCTGTATGCCACGGCGTTCACCAAAAAGCAGGAACTGGACGACTATCTGCTTCAATTGGAAGAAGCCAAAAAGCGCGATCACAATAAGCTCGGACGTGAGTTGGAGCTGTTTACGACCAGCGATGTGATCGGGCAGGGATTACCGATCCTGTTGCCCAAAGGCGCACGTGTGGTGCAGCTGCTTCAACGGTTCGTGGAGGATGAAGAGCAGAAACGCGGCTGGCTTTTGACCAAAACCCCGTTTATGGCGAAAAGTGATCTATATAAGATCAGCGGACACTGGGATCATTACAAGGACGGTATGTTCGTGCTCGGTGACGAGGAAAAGGACGACGAAGTCTATGCGCTTCGCCCGATGACCTGCCCGTTCCAGTACCAGGCATATCTGAACCGTCCGCGTTCATACCGGGATCTGCCGCTTCGCTATAACGAAACGTCCACGCTGTTCCGCAACGAGGCGTCCGGCGAAATGCACGGGCTGATCCGCGTTCGCCAGTTTACGATTTCCGAAGGACACCTGATGTGCCGTCCCGATCAGCTCGAGGACGAATTCAGGCGGTGCTTGGATTTGTGTATGTTCATGCTCAAAACCATCGGTCTGCAGGACGACGTTTCCTACCGTTTCTCCCAGTGGGATCCGAATGACCGCGCCAAGTACATCGGCACGGAGGAGCAGTGGGATGAAGCGCAGGGCATGATGAAGCGGATCCTCGATCATTTGGAGATCCCGTATAAGATCGGCATCGGTGAAGCGGCGTTCTACGGACCGAAACTTGATATTCAAATCAAAAACGTACACGGCAAGGAAGACACGCTGATCACCATTCAGATCGACCAGATGCTTGCCGAGCAGTTCAACATGGAGTATACCGATAAAGACGGGACGAAAAAGCGTCCGTATATCATTCACCGCACGTCCATCGGCTGTTACGAACGCACGCTGGCGCTTTTGATCGAAAAATATGCCGGGGCGTTCCCGACTTGGCTGGCTCCGGTACAGGTCAAGGTGCTGAACATCACCGACCGCACGGACAAAACTTGCAGTGAGATCATGGAAAAACTGCAGTAAGCGGGCTTGCGCGCCGAATACGACGACCGGAATGAGAAAATCGGCTATAAGATCCGTGAAGCGCAAATGGAAAAAGTACCGTATATGCTTGTCGTGGGCGACCGTGAGGCGGAAGAAGGCAAGGTTTCGGTACGCTTCCGCAAAGAGGGTGATATCGGCACGATGACGCTGGAGGACTTTATTACACGCATTACCGAAGAAATTGTTTCTAAAAGACTACCTTGATTAGGAGTTAAAGATGAAACTGTCCCTTACCCTGTCCGCGTTGAATTTGATTTCATCTGAGCCGCAAACTGCGCTCGATGCGGTTCCGTGTGATACGTTCACGCATTTTGATTTATCGCTCAATTATTTTTTCAAAAACGGCTCGGACGATTACCTTCGTGACAGCATGGCGGATGCATTGGCGGAAACAGCGCAAAGACGCAAGTTTGAGTTTGTCACGTCGCATGCGCCGTACCGATATAATGCCTGTCAGAGCGAGGAGAGCTTTGAAAAACAGGTCGAGGAAATTAAAGCGGCATTGAAGCTTTGCGCGCGCTTCGGCATCGACCGCACAACCGTACACGCGGGATACGGTTTCTCCGCTGATCGCGCGGACATGATGCAAAAAAATGCGCGATACTTCCGGTCCCTGCTTCCCACAGCAGAAGCGTGCGGCGTGATTCTTATGATCGAAAATATTTCCGAACCGATTTACAACCGCCCGTTTGTGATTGAAACCGCGGAAAATATTCTGGAGCTTCGCCGCATTTTAGGAGATCATCCGCTGATCGGCGCATGTTGGGATACCGGACATGCCAACATGATTGCGCTCGATCAGTATGAAAACATCATAAATTTGCGCGGCATTCTTAAGGGCGTGCATTTGCAGGATAACAACGGCGATCGTGACGATCATATGCCGCCGCTGATGGGAAACATCAACTTTAATGATGTTGTAAAGGGACTTATTGACATCGGCTATGACGGCGCGTTCAATTTAGAAACACACCTGCTACGTCCCGGCAAGGAGAGACCCGATTACTGTTGTCCATTCAACGGAACCGCAAAGGTGCAACCGCGTCTTTTTGCATCGGATGCTGATCTTGTGCGTTACGGCGTCGGCGTAACGTATCACCTTGGACGCTATATCATGGCGAAGCATGGATTGCCCATTGAATAAAATCTTGCAAAGTACGCATAAGAATGCTATAATAATAGCATAAACCGCTGGCACGGCTTTGCGGGGCGGGTCCGGGCAAACGCTTTTGCTCATGGTAATACGATGAAATTTTTAGGAACGAAATATGATGCTTGAAACCATACAATCGCCGGCAGATCTGAAACGCCTTTCCGTAGCGGAACTGGAATCGCTGGCAAGTGAAATACGGCAGGAAATCATAGAAACCACGCTGAAGAACGGCGGGCATCTCGCATCCAATCTCGGCGCGGTGGAATTGACGCTTGCCCTGCATTATGTCTTTGATACCCCGGTAGACAAGCTGGTATTTGACGTGGGGCATCAATGTTATACCCACAAGCTGATTACGGGGCGGTATTCATCGTTTTCCGCCTTGCGCACGCAGGACGGCATCAGCGGTTTTCCAAGCCACGCGGAAAGCCCGTTTGATACGTTTGACGCCGGTCATGCCTCCGCCGCGATTTCCCAGGCGCTGGGACTGGCGCACGCGCGCGACTG
>JAGCSD010000175.1 GCA_017964345.1 Clostridia bacterium | reverse complement strand
GGCGGACAGCACCGCCAGCGCGTCAAAGGGGCGTCCGGGCTGTTTATCGAGAAAAAACGCGCACACGCCGTTTTCGTCCCACACCAAATCGGCGTCGGGGCAGACAGCCAGCACTTCGTCTTTCGTATTCCGCGCGCGCACAAACCACGCGTCCTCTTCCTCCTCGGCACGCAATACCGCGCCGGGCGTTTCTTCCTGCCAGCCCCAGCCTTTCAAATACTCAAAGTGCTTGGCGGCGTCAAGAATATCCGCCACCACCGCGCTGGCGGTCGGCAGTTTACCCGCGCCGCGTCCGGAGAAAAACAGATCGCCCACAGCGTTGCCGCGCAGCAGAACGCCGTTGAACACGTCACGCACCTGCGAAAGCAGAGAATCGGCAGGCACCAGAGCGGGAGATACGATCACGCGATATCGTCCGTCCGCGCGCCGCCGGGCTTGTCCGATCAATTTAACGGCAAAGCCGTTTTCCTGTGCGATGGCAACGTCCTCGGGCGTAATTCCGGTAATGCCTTCCGCGCGCACGTCTTTGGGATAGACGTGATGACCGAACGCGAGCGAGGCGAGAATACAGATCTTTCGGCAAGCGTCCAACCCTTCCACATCAGCGGTGGGATCGGCTTCCGCGTAACCGAGTTGCTGCGCTTCCTTGAGCGCGTCGGCAAACGTTTCGCCGTCCTCGATCATTTTCGTCAGAATATAATTGGTCGTGCCGTTCAGGATCCCAAAAACTTCGGTCAGCTCGTTTGCCGCCATACAACGGTGCATCGGGCGAATGATCGGAATGCCGCCGCCGACTGACGCTTCAAAGAAATAATTGACATTGTGTTTTTTGGCAAGCGCCAGCAACTCGTACCCCTTTTGAGCGACCAGCTCTTTGTTGCTGGTAACCACGCTTTTGCCCGCCTTGAGCGCGCGCACGGTATAGTCATAGGCGAACGTGACGCCGCCGATGACTTCCGCCACCACCTTAACCGACGGATCGTTCTCGATCACGTCAAACGATTTGACAAAGCGGTCCGCGAACGGGCTTTGGGGAAACTCCCGAATATCGAGAATGTATTTGACGTTCAGTTCCTGTTCCAGTTTTTGGGCGATATGGTCCCGATTCATATTGATCAGCTCAACCACGCCGCTTCCGACGGTGCCATAGCCCAGCACGGCTGCATGAATCATGTTGCTTCTTTCCTTTTTTGATAGTTTCGCCTGAATAAAACGGCTTCCCGCAAAGAAACGAAAGCCGTGCCAAAAGAGGCAGCGCCGGCTGCCTCTTTTGCAGATCTTACACTAACTCAAGGATCACGGTTTCCGCAGCATCGCCGCGGCGCGGTCCCATCTTCACGATGCGGGTGTAACCGCCGCCTTGTCCCTTTTCCTGTGCGCGCTTTGCGTACTTGGGAGCCAGCTCATCAAAAATTTTGTTGATAACGGGATGTTGGATCCCCTTGACGCGCACTTTGTATTCCGCCAGTTTTTCGTCCTTTTCACGCAGGATCGGTCTTTCATACAAATATGCCATCATCCGGCGGCGCGCCGTCAAGCGCGCTTGACCGTCGTTCTTGACTTCGGTATCGACCTTCTGTCCCTTTTCATTCATTTTGGATTTGGTGACGGTTATAACATCCTCATACGTCTTGATGCCCATGGTAAGGATCTTTTCCGCCTGCTTACGAACCTCTTTGGCGCGTGCTTCCGTCGTTTGGATGCGACCGTACCAAAGCAGATCGGTGGTCAGCCCTCGCACGATCGCTACGCGCTGATCGGTAGGTCTGTTCAGCTTTCTGTTACCGGCCATGATCTTCTATCCTCCTTAGTCTTCGTTGTTTTTCAGTTTCAGCCCAAGGCTGGCGAGCTTCTGGCGTACCTCGTCCATGGACTTTTTGCCCAAGTTCCGTACACGCATCAGATCCGCTTCATCATACCGCGCCAACTCCTGCACGGAATTGATACCCGCACGTTTCAAGCAGTTGTACGAACGCACGGAAAGATCTAATTCATCAATCGTCATATCCAGCACTTTGGACTGCGGTTCCTCACCGTTCTTATCCTCGGTAAGCGTAATGCCGCCCACATTGTCAGCCAGGTTGACGAACAGCGCCAAATAATCGCTCATGATCTTTGCCGCCACGCTGATCGCCTCGGTCGGGCGAATCGAGCCGTCGGTCCATACATCAAGAATCAGCTTATCAAAATTGGCGTCACGTCCGACGCGGGCGCTTTGCACGTTGTAGCTTGCCTTCAGAATCGGCGAATAAATGGAGTCCACCGCGATCACGTCGATCGGCATATCGTCGGTCTTGTTTTTGTCCGCCGGCACATAACCCATACCGCGATCAACGATGATTTCCATATTCAGCACACCGCCCTCGTCAATGGTAGCGATATGCAGGTCCTTGTTGATAATCTCCAGCGCGCTGTCCGCCTTGATATCCGCCGCGGTGACCTCGCAGGGACCTACCGCGTTGATCGTAGCCGTGATCGCCGCTTCGGAATTTAACTTCATCGACAGATTCTTGATGTTCAGGATGATGTTGGTCACGTCCTCGGAAACACCGGGCACCGTGCTGAATTCATGCAGAACGCCGTCGATCCGGATCTGTGTGGCTGCCGCGCCCGGCAGGGAGGATAACAAAATTCTGCGAAGAGAATTGCCCAACGTGTCGCCAAAGCCGCGGCGAAGCGGTTCCACCACGAATTGCGCGTATTTGCCGTCCTCACTGGCTTGCTTGCACTCAATAACGGGCTTTTCGATTTCTATCATATATACCCCTCCTATCCCTTGCTGCGGTTTACTTGGAATACAACTCGACGATCAGATGCTCCTCGATACCCAGGTCGATATCCTCTCTCTTGGGCAGTTCGACCATCTTGCCGCACAGGTCTGCGGGCGTAAGCTCCAACCAGGCAGGAATCGTCTTGGCGGTGCCTTCACGCATCGCCTTGAATTTTTCAATGCCGGTACTGCTTTCCGCAATGGCAATCACATCGCCCGCCTTCACGATAAAGGAAGGAATGTTGACCTTTTTACCGTTGACGGTAATGTGTCCGTGGTTAACGATCTGACGCGCCTGTGCGCGGGAATCGCCAAAGCCCAGACGGTACACCACATTATCCAGACGGCGCTCCAGAAGCTGAAGCATGTTGTCGCCGGTGGCGCCCTTCATGGCTTCCGCCTTCTCAAAATACCCATGGAACTGCTTCTCCAAAAGACCGTATGTTCTTCTTGCCTTCTGCTTTTCACGAAGCTGCAACCCGTACTCACTGGTCTTTCTGCGCCCTTTGGCGTGCATACCGGGTATTCTGTTTTCTCTTTTGATAATCGGGCATTTCGCGCTGTAGCAGCGGTCGCCCTTTAAGAAAAGCTTTTGATTTTCGCGGCGGCACAAACGGCACACCGCTTCGGTATATCTTGCCATACTATTCTGTCCTCCCGATTAAACTCTTCTGCGCTTGGGCGGTCTGCATCCGTTGTGCGGGATAGGCGTCACGTCTTTGATCATCGTGACTTCAAGTCCCGCCGTCTGCAGGGCACGGATAGCCGCTTCACGACCGGATCCGGGACCCTTGACATACACTTCGACGGTGCGAAGCCCATGTTCCATAGCCGCTCTGGCAGCCGTTTCCGCCGCGGTCTGCGCCGCGAACGGCGTACTCTTCTTGGAACCGCGGAAGCCCAGTCCGCCCGCGATGGACCAGCTGAGCGCGTTGCCGTTGACATCGGTTATTGTTACAATCGTATTGTTAAAGGAAGAGCAAATATGCGCCGCACCGCGTTCGATATTCTTCTTTTCAATGCGACGGCGTGTGCCCTTTTTCACCGGTTTTGCCATATCATTCGTCCTCCTTGCTTATTTCGCCTTTTTCTTGGCGCCGACCGTCTTCTTCGGTCCTTTGCGGGTGCGTGCGTTCTGCTTGGTATGCTGACCGCGCACCGGAAGCCCCTTGCGATGACGAACACCACGATAGCAGCCGATTTCAACCAGGCGTTTGATGTTCAGCGCCACGTCGCGGCGCAGATCACCTTCCACCTGCACGTTTTTGTCAATGTAGTCACGGATCCTGTTGACCTCTTCATCGGTAAGATCTCTTACACGGGTGTCGGGGTTCACGTCCGTTTTTTCCAAAATGTCCTTCGCGATAGCGGGGCCGATGCCGTAAATGGACTGCAGCGACGCCTCTACGCGCTTATCCTTTGGTATATCAATACCAGCGATACGTGCCATGTAGCACACCTCCGAAATTTAATTAAGTCTATATCAAAGCCCACCGGGAAAACAGAAAGCTCTGTCAGCCGCTCCCGCAAAAAAGGGCTTTATTGTCCTTTTTGCGCTCAAAAGGAAGCGCAGAAAGTCAGGACTGTTTTTCAGCCCTGTCTTTGCTTGTGGCTCTTATCCGCGGAGCAGATCACCATGACCTTGCCGTGGCGTTTGATGAGCTTGCATTTATCACACATGGGTTTTACACTCGGTCTGACTTTCATTTTACTGATCCTCCTAATTCTTGCTTCTCCAGATGATCCGGCCTTTGGTCAGATCATAGGTGGAAATTTCTACGGTAACCTTGTCGCCGGGCAGCACCTGAATGTTGTTCATGCGCAGCTTGCCGGCTAAATGTGCTAAAATCTTGTGTCCGTTTTCCAAAGAAACCTCGAACACGGCGTTTTTCTTGGATTCCGTTACAACGCCTTCGACTTCAATGACATCATCCTTAGGCATGGATTCACTCCTCGTCTTTTTTGCTTATTTCGCAGATCAGCCGCCGCACATCCTTATTGTGCAGCGTCCTTTGCCGTATCTTCTCCGCCGCCTCGTCCGACCGGGCGCCGGCGGAAACAAGATGCCTGAACTTCTTCTTTTTCGGCTTTTCGACCTTGCGGTTTTTGCCGTCACAGATCCACGCGAACGCATCTTCCGTTCCGACCACGAGAAACATCTTGCCGGCATCGTGACCGGCAGTCGAAACCACCGCGTCGCCTACGGAAAACTTCATATTTCCTCCTACAGAGAACCGTTCGGATCCGTCAGGATCACGGGCGCTCCGTCCACCACGGCAACGGTGTTTTCCCAGTGTGCCGAAGGGGAGCCGTCGCACGTCACCGTCGTCCATTTGTCTGACAGTACGCGCACGCGTTCCGTTCCCAGGTTGATCATCGGTTCGATCGCCAGCGTCATGCCGTTGACGATGCGTACACCGTGCCCGGGAGCGCCGAAGTTCGGGATTTCCGGCGACTCATGCAGCTCCCTGCCGACGCCGTGTCCGGTATAGTCCCGCACGATGCCGTAGCCGAACGGCTTGATGTACGCTTCCACCGCGTGGGAAATATCCGAAACGCGGTTTCCTTCACGCGCCATGTTCATGCCGGCATAAAAGGCTTCGCGCGTTCTCTCGACCAGCAGACGTTTTTCCTCGGTCGTTTCCCCGATGATAAACGTCCGCGCCATATCGGAATGGAACCCTTTCCACAAAACGCCGCCGTCTAAACTGACCAAGTCGCCCTCGTGAATCACTTTGTTTGCCGAAGGGATCCCGTGAATGACCTGTTCGTTGACGGAAATACACAGCGTGGCGGGAAATCCGTACAACCCGAGAAACGACGGCTTGGCGCCGTGCGCCGTAATGAAGCGGTGCGCCAGCTTGTCGATCTCCAGCGTCGTCATGCCCGGTCGGAGCGATTCTCCGAGCATCTGCATACACTCCGCGAGAAGTTTGCCGCTTTGCGCCATCAAGGACAGCGCGCTCGGATTCTTTATGCAAAGCATCAGAGAGCCTCCAACACCGCTTGGATCGCTTCAAACACCTTTTCCGGCGGCAGATTGCCGTCTACTGTTTTGACCTGCTCGCCGTAATAGGCGATCAACGGCTTGGTCTGCGCGTTGTACACGTCCAAGCGCGCCTTTACGGTTTCTTCCGTATCGTCCGCGCGCTGCGCCAGCTTTTCGCCGCAAGCGGGACAGGTATCGCCCGCGAGGGTCGAAACATGGTAAGTGCCCGCGCACTTGGGGCAGACGCGTCGCCTGGTGATGCGCGAAAGCAGGGACGCTTCATCCACGTCGACATTCAGCACGCAATCGAGAGCCGTCAGCTCTTTCAAGCCGTCCGCCTGCGCAAGCGTGCGGGGAAAGCCGTCCAGAAGAAAGCCGTTTTCGCAGTCGGGACGGGACAGGCGATCCTTCACCATGCCGAGCGTTACCTCATCGGGAACGAGTTTGCCGGCGTCGATATAGGATTTTGCCAGTTTCCCCAAGGGCGTGCCTTTGGAAATGTTCTCCCGGAACATATCGCCCGTGGAGATATGCGGAATCGCATATCGCTCACAGATCCGAACCGCCTGGGTGCCTTTTCCGGCACCCGGCGCTCCTAAAATCAGTAGTTTCATGCTTCGTCCCTTACTCAAGGAATCCCTTGTAGTGACGCATCACCATCTGCGATTCCAGCTGTTTAGTCACTTCGATCGCCACGCTGACGATAATCAGAAGTCCCGTGGACGAGAACGTGAGTCCCAGCGACAGAATGGAGTTGGCGTACGCCGGAGAGATCGTGGTGATCAGTGCGTTGGCAAGCATCGGGATCGACGAAATCAAGCCCAAATACAGACCGCCGAACAGAACGAGTCGCTTATTGACTTTGTT
>JAGCSD010000174.1 GCA_017964345.1 Clostridia bacterium | reverse complement strand
TTATCAAGGAAAAGATCATGACGCACGGGCGTCAAAGGGCGGAAACGAATTTTGACGTGACGCTTGCGGGCAGGGACTCGCATACGCACGTCGTGTCCCGCTCGGTGGCGCGGGATGATTCCACGCAGCTTTTTCTTTCCAATGTCAAGGGAAACAACCGATGCACCGGGCATACCGAATGCGACGCGATCATCATGGACCGCGCCTCAGTCAGCGCGATCCCGGAAATCACCGCCGCGGATACCGAGGCGAGTCTTGTGCATGAAGCGGCGATCGGCAAGATCGCGGGAGAACAGATCATCAAACTTATGACGCTCGGGCTGACGGAAAAAGAGGCCGAGGAGCAGATCATCAGCGGATTTTTGAAGTAGGTGATACCATGAAACTGTTTGTCTATGCCTTCCGTGAGTCCGACGAACGCGAGATTTTCGACGAACTGGCGGCGAAATACGGGTTTACCTACGGAACCTGCGCGGCGTATCCGAGCGTGGAAAACGCGCATCTGGCACAAGGGTATGACGCGATCACGTTTACGCCCTGCACGTTCGCAAAGGAACAGATCGACGCGTTTCACGCGGTGGGCGTCCGTTATATCGCCGCCCGATCCATCGGATTCAATCATATCGACATTCCTTACGCGCACGCGCGCGGTATGGGCGTTTCGCACGTCGATTATCCGCCCGATACCGTGGCGGATTATACCGTGATGCTCATGCTGATGGGGTGCCGCAAAGCGGCATATATTCTGGAACGCGCCCGTTTGCAGGACTATTCGCTTGCCGGCAAGCTGGGATGCGACATCGGGGACTTGACCGTCGGCATCATCGGGGCGGGGAAGATCGGCGCGACCGTCATTCAGCGGCTGGCGGCGTTCGGCTGCCGGATCTTGGTGTACGATGTGTTTGAAAACGAGAATGTCAAACAATACGCTTCGTACGCGTCGCTTGATGAACTGATCGCCAAGAGCGATATGATCAGCCTGCACACGCTCGTTACGGAAGAGAACGTGCATATTTTGAATGACGAAGCCTTTGCGCGTATGAAAGACGGCGTCATGATCATCAATACCGCCCGCGGACTGTTGATCGACACACCCGCGCTGATTCGCGCGCTGAATGCCGGGAAAGTCGGCTTTGCGGGGCTGGACGTGCTGGAAAACGAGGACGGTTTGTATTATTACAACCGTATGGGGGATTGCATTGACAATCCCAACATGGCGATCCTGCGCGCGATGCCCAATGTGGTGTTGATGCCGCACACCGCGTTTTATACGCGCCGCGTGGCGTACGCCATGGCGGAAAATGTGGTCAAATGCGTGCTGGATATGCAGGCGGGGCGGGAGAATCCTTTGATCAATACATAGACAGGGGAAAGCACATGAAATAAGCAGTTGACTTTTTTTCTGTATCTGCTATAATATCGATGTTTGACAGGCACTTGCCGGAGTGGCGGAACTGGCAGACGCCCGGGACTTAAAATCCCGTGGGTAGTGATACCCGTACCGGTTCGATCCCGGCCTCCGGCACCAAAAAAATCCACGCTTCGGCGTGGGTTTTTCAACTATGTGCGTCTTTGGCGAGTTATATTGCGTTCCGCATTCCCGCAACCTCGAAATCTGCTTATTGACGGATGGCGGAAAATTGCTTATAATAAAACATAAGGTTATAAGGGGGGCGATTGTATATGCGCAAAAGGCTCTTATCCGTAACGGCGGCGTTGGTGCTGACGCTGACAACCGTACTATCCGGGTTTCTTGTTGAAGCCGCGCCGGTTGTCATCCCGGAAGTCGATCAGGCGCGTCTGGCGGAAGTTCTGTATGAAGGGTTAATTAGCTGCGAGGAAACCATTTCCGTTTCGGAGTTCAACATTCCATATGATCCGGCAATGGGAGCGAACGACGCCGGAGCGGTGCTTTTGAATGAAATCGTCTTTTCGTTCGATGATGTGTTTTATATTGAAAGTTTCCAAATGTCTGCGCGTGGGTCCGGATCAGGATATATCATTTCCAGCATAATGCCGACATATACCGACACGTCGGAAAACTGTGTTGCCAAACGCACTGCCGCCATACAAGCGGCAAACGAGATGATCGCGGATTTGGGCGAACTGACCGATCTGCAAGTAGCCCTGGTCCTGCATGACCGTTTGGCGCAGACGGTGGAATACGATATGGAATCGGCGGCGAACAACGCGCCTGTCGGCAGTGACTGTTATACCATGTACGGCGCTTTAGTCAATCATCTTGCTGTGTGTGAAGGCTATACCGCCGCGTATGCGTATATGCTCGATCAATTTGACATTGCCAATCGCAAATGCCGTTCCGTCGCGCTTAATCATGTATGGAACATTATCACGATTGGCGGAACGGAGTATCATGTGGATGTGACGCATGATGATCCGATGGTTAACGGACTTGACCGACTCGGTTTGGTGTGGCATAAAAATTTCCTGCGCTCCAGCGCGGGCATCTATTCGACTACACACGCGGCAAACGATTACGACGCAACTCCGGATGATACGACCTATGACTCGTATTTTTGGCAGGATATCGACAGTGCTTTCCAATATTTAGACGGATCGTTCTATTATATTGACAATCATGCGGCGCAGCTCAGACGTTGGACGGGCGGTGAATCAAGTGAAACAATGCTTGCGTTGCCGGATCGTTGGAACGCCGGCGCCGGTTATTATTCCGGCTGTTACGCTAAACTGGCTGCCGACGGTAAAACGCTGATTTATCATGATGACGCCACGATTTATCGCTATCATACCGCTGACGGTGAAACGACTGTGCTTTGCACGCCGGAGTTAGAAGATGACAGTGCGATCTACGGCTTGCGCGTGCGCGGCAGAGAGTTGGATTACGCGGTGGACACCAATCCCTACGGTGCGGGACCGATCGTTAAGACGTACATTCTCCGAAGAATTGCCGACGGCAACGGCGACGGCGATGTGACCGATGCCGATCGTATGCTGCTTTCCCGTTATCTGGCGGATTGGGATGTGGAAATCGACCTGTCGCTCATGGATATCAACGGTGACGGTGCCGTGACGGCGATCGACCGTGCGATCCTTGCGCGGTATCTTGCCCAATGGGGCGAGCCGTACAATTCCTATTTCGATTGATTTTCTGTCGGGGGACGTGCAAAACGTCCCCTTATTTTTTGAAAGATTCGCTTGACAAATTTTCGCCTTGCCCTTATACTATAACACGCGACTGGAGAGATGGCTGAGCTGGTCGAAGGCGCACGATTGGAAATCGTGTAATGGCTAATACCCATTCAGGGGTTCGAATCCCCTTCTCTCCGCCACAAAATAAGGCACCCGAACAGGGTGCCTTATTTTGTGGCGGAAGAAGGACAAGACCCCGCCGCAGGCGGGGTTCGTAGAGCGGACAAAGTGCCGGAGGCAATTTGTACCGCGTATCGGGAGCAAGCAGAAAACGCCGGGCACCGCGATCCGGCGGTCGGCGTGTTCGCGCGGCGCACCGTATCCCCGTCATCTAAGCTCCGCATCCATCCGGGTGCCTTATTTTGTGGCGGAAAAAGAAAGACAAGTTCCCGCGTTACAAATTTAACTTCACGAAATAAAAAAAATGATGTATAATAAGGATAGACTCGAGAGAGGGGCGTGCAATTCATGATTTTTGATACGCGTGACAATGTCAGCCTGTGGCTCAGGATTCTTGCGGTCGCGCTGGCGATAGCCATTTTGATCTGCGGTTCGTTTTTGCTTGCGTGGCAGTTATATTTCGGGCAAATGACGGGTGAACGCTATCAGAGCAGCGGCGGGCTCAATATCAACGATTCCGAGATCCGCGAGGGTGAAGGCGATCAGGGCGAAGATCTGCAAACGCTGGAGCCGATCCCCACATATTCGGACGATCCGAATAACGACCGGAACGCTGAAGAGATTCATCCGACAGAGCTGTCCGGGCTGAAAGCGAACATCAAAAGTTGGATCAACACTGGCGAACCGGTGCATGACAGTCATGTGACCAACATTCTCGTGATCGGTATGGACAACCAGTATGAAACCGGCGGCGCCAAGAGTGCACCGCTCACGACCAACGGACGCGCCGACGCGATGGTGGTGCTTTCGATCAATCATCAGACGAGGAAAATCACCATGGCGTCGCTGATGCGTGACCAATACGCCTATTTAGTCGTCGGAAACAAAGGTTCGTTTGAAAAACTGCATCACGCGCTGATCTACGGCGGACCGAGCCTGCAGGTGCAGATGGTCGAACGGTATTATAAGATCGTGATTGACAATTACGTGATCGTCAATTTCGAGTCGGTGACCAATATCATTGACGCGCTCGGCGGCATCACGGTGGACGTGGAACCCAACGTGGCGCAATTTCTGAACGAGAACTGCGGGTTTCATATTCGCTCGGGAGAAAACACGTTTGACGGCTCACACGCGCTTGTATATATGCGTATTCGCCGCGGCAACACGGGCGGCGACCTCAACACCGCCATCGAGCTCGTTGACCAATTCCTCACCGAGACTCAGCTTGTCGTCGTCACCGAAGGCACCCACTCGCCCTAC
>JAGCSD010000173.1 GCA_017964345.1 Clostridia bacterium | reverse complement strand
CTGGTCGAACTGACCGGGCAAATATTCCACGGCGAACACAAACGCGCCCGGCGCGTCAAAGGCATCGCCGCAAACATCCACCTGCGGCTCGGAAAACACATTTTTCACCGCGTAATCGAACAGGTCTTTTGATATATTCTCCACATCGTAACGATTCACCACGCGAACGCGCGTCAGATGCTCCATACCCAAAAGCGTTTGCAGGTCACGGCATAAAGTACGCGCTTCCAGTGCCTGTTCTTCCTTTTTTTCAACAAAAATCCGATAAACCATGGTTTACTCCTTGGCGTTTAACGCCCGTTTGCCGATATCCGCGCGATAAAACAAATTGTCACATTTGACCTGCCGTATGCGCGCGTAGGCGATCTTCACGGCGTCTGAAAGCGTATCGGCGAGCGCCGTCATGCCGAGGACCCTTCCGCCGCCGGTCACAAGCACGCCGTTTTTTTCCGCCGCGCCGGCAAAACAGCAATACGGCAGCAACTCTTTCGGCACGGTCAAGGGCGCGCCCTTTTCGTACTCCTCCGGGTACCCCTTGGACGCGGCGATCACACAGCACGCGCTTTTTTGGGAAAACTTCACTTCACAATCCGCGAGCGTGCCGTTTGTCACCGCCTGCATCACAGTCAGAAGATCGCTCTCCATCAGCGGAAGCACCACTTGTGTTTCAGGATCGCCGAAACGGCAGTTATATTCAATCACTTTTGGTCCGTTTTGCGTCAGCATCAGCCCGAAATACAGGCACCCCTTAAACGGACGTCCTTCCGCGTTCATGGCCTGAACGGTGGGCAGAAAGATCGTTTCCATACAAACTTGCGCGATTTCATCCGTGTAAAACGGATTCGGCGCCACCGTGCCCATACCGCCGGTATTCAATCCCGTGTCCCCGTCATGCGCGCGCTTGTGATCCATAGAAGATACCATCGGTTTGACCGTCTTGCCGTCGCAAAACGCCAAAACGGAAACCTCGGGACCGGTCAAAAATTCTTCGATCACAATGCTGTCGCCGCTTTTGCCGAACTTTTTATTCTCCATGATCTCTCTGACCGCGTCAAACGCTTCTTCACGGTTTTGCGCGATCACCACGCCCTTGCCCAGCGCCAGTCCGTCCGCTTTGATGACGGTCGGCATCGGAGCGTTTTCAAGATATTGAAGCGCGTCGCGCGCGGAAGAAAAAACCTCGAAACGCGCGGTGGGGATCTGATACTTCTTCATTAGGCTCTTGGCGAACACCTTGCTGCTTTCAATACGTGCGGCGTTCGCGCGCGGACCGAAGCACGGGATCCCCGCTTCCTCCAAGCGATCCACACAACCTGCCGCCAGAGGATCGTCCGGCGCGACTACGCAGTAGTCGATCGCGTTTTCAAGCGCAAAACGCACAATCGCATCCAAATCCGAAGCGGAAACGGGAACGCACACCGCATCCTGCGCCATGCCCGCGTTACCGGGCAACGCGTATATGATTTCCGCCGTCGGGTTTTCTTTTAGTTTTTTGATGATCGCGTGTTCACGACCGCCGCCGCCGATCACTGCCAGTTTCATATAAACTCCTTAATGGTGGAACAAGCGCGTACCCGTGAATGTCATTACCAACCCCAATCGGTCACAGCAGTCGATCACGGCATCGTCGCGGATGGATCCGCCCGGTTCGGCAATGTATCGTACGCCGCTCTTGCGGGCACGTTCAATGTTGTCGCTGAACGGGAAAAACGCATCGGAACCAAGCGCCACGTTGTCGATTGTCGCCAAATACGCCGCCTGTTCCTCGCGCGTAAACGGCTTCGGCTTCTTCGTGAAATACTTTTGCCAGTTGCCGTCAGCGCACACGTCTTCTTCATTTTGATTGATATAGCCATCCACCACGTTGTCACGCTCGGGACGCCCCAAATCGCTTCTAAACGGCAGGGACAACACTTTGTCATGCTGCCGCAAGAACCACGTATCCGCCTTGCCGCCGGCAAGACGCGTGCAGTGAATGCGTGACTGCTGTCCCGCGCCGACGCCGATCGCCTGCCCGTCAAACGCGTAGGCGACGGACTTGGACTGCGTATATTTCAGCGTAATCAGCGCCACCACCAAATCGCGCGCGGCGCTTTCGGGCAAAAGTTTGTTCTTCGTAACAATGTTTTGAAGCATCGACGCGTTGATTTTGATCTCGTTGCGTCCTTGCTCAAACGTGATACCGAACACATCCTTTCGCTCCACAGGCGCCGGACGGTACGAAGGATCGATTTTCACAATGTTGTACGCGCCTTTGCGCTTGGTTTTAAGGATCTCCAGCGCTTCCGGCTCATATCCGGGCGCGATCACGCCGTCTGACACTTCGCGTTTGATCAATTCCGCCGTGGTTTTATCGCACACGTCGGACAGCGCCACCCAATCGCCGAACGAACACATTCTGTCTGTTCCGCGGGCGCGCGCATAAGCGCAGGCAAGCGGTGACGCGTCGAGATCCTCCACATCATCGACAAAACACGCCTTTTTGAGCTTCTCCGGCAACGGCAAGCCCACCGCCGCGGACGTCGGGCTGACGTGCTTGAACGAAGCGACGGCGCATTTGCCGAGCGCCTCCTTCAATTCCGCGACCAGCTGCCAGGAATTGAAGGCGTCCAAAAAATTGATATAACCGGGTCTGCCGCTTAAAATCTCGATCGGCAAATCGCTTCCGTCGCGCATCAGGATTTTTGCCGGTTTCTGATTCGGGTTACAGCCGTATTTCAATTCAAATTCTTTCATGAAATGTCCTCACTTTCTGTTTTTATTAAAAAGACGGTCTTCCGCTTCGCCGGTTTTCAGATCAATATAGCGTACATACAGCGAAATTTTGTTGTCCTGGTCCAGCGCGTCCCAAATCGACTTGCTCCACGCATCGATGTCCTGACCGACGGTGATACGCTCCGGCTCGCCGACAAAAGAAGGGATCGGTTCCCCGTTGCAAACGTAGGTATGCAGAAAATGCCCCGTACCGGGAAGGGACGGATAGGAAAACCCTTGGCGCACGCACGCGCTTCCCGCGGCGTCAGCGCTTTTCAGAATGCTGAAATCATAGGTAAAATCTCCATTTGCGAATGTCAGCATGGCGCTGATGCGCGGCGTGAAGTTCGGCGCGTCCGGTTCAAAACAGCGTGTTTCCAGCGCTTCATAAAAGGTTTTGCCCTTTTGAAGAAAATCGAAAACCGTATCCGTCTGGTCGCCGTTGGTAACGATCAGCCTGTTCTCAAAACGGCGCAGAGCGGCGTAAATGATCAAGGACGGGTCTTTGACCAGCGCCGGGTCAAACGGTTCGGTAAAAAGCGTGCCGTTTTTCAGAGCGAATACGCGGTTACGGCTATTGGCGCTCCTGCCCATAATAAAATAGACGCAGACCGCTTTTTTTCCGTCCGGCGTTTTCCCTGCCGCGATCCCGCGCCCGACGTACGAATTGGACGAGAGCAGCGCCGCCATGTCGTGGTTTTCATAGATATT
>JAGCSD010000172.1 GCA_017964345.1 Clostridia bacterium | reverse complement strand
TTGAACGGAGGGGCGATCTTGTTTTTCACCACTTTGATGCGGCACTTATTGCCGATTTGTTCACTGCCGTTTTTGATCGGTTCGCCCTTCCGGATATCGAGCCGCACGGACGCGTAAAATTTCAGCGCCTTACCGCCCGTGGTGGTTTCGGGATTGCCGTACATAACACCGATCTTATCACGAAGCTGGTTGATGAAGATGACCGCCGTATTCGACTTACCGACCACCGCCGTGATCTTACGCAAGGGGCGGCTCATCATGCGCGCCTGCATACCGACGGTCTGAGATTCCATATCGCCCTCGATCTCCGCCTTAGGCGTCAACGCGGCAACCGAGTCGATAACGATCAGGTCGATCGCGCTGCTGCGCGCCAGCGCCTCGCAGATATCCATCGCCTGCTCGCCCGTATCGGGCTGGGAAACATACAGGTTATCGATATCCACGCCCAAAGTGCGGGCATACTGCGGATCAAGCGCGTGTTCGGCGTCGATGAACGCGGCGATACCGCCGTTTTTCTGCGCCTGCGCAATGATATGGAGCGTCAGCGTGGTTTTACCCGACGATTCCGGTCCGTAGATCTCCGTGATCCTTCCGCGCGGGATACCGCCGGCGCCGAGCGCCGTATCCACCTGGATGAATCCCGTGGGGATCACCTGCACGCCGATCCTGTTTGACGCTTCTCCCAATTTCATGATCGAGCCTTTGCCGAAGTTCTTTTCGATCTCCGCGAGCGCTGTTTTCAACGCCTTTTGCTTGTCCGCGTCCGTTTCAAGTTCCTGCGGCTTTTGTTTTTGCTTGTCAGCCATCTTGATCGCCTCCGTTTTGCTTTATTTGTTTGTCAAGAAGAAGGAGCGCTCTGTCCGTCGCCTGCCGAATGATCTCCTGCCGCGTGCCGGAAAAACAGCACTTCTCCACTATGCTTTTTTGTTGACAGGAAACGCCGACGTACACCAGCCCCACCGGTTTTTCTTTGCTTCCCCCGCCGGGACCGGCTATGCCGGTCGTACAAACAGCGGCGTCCGCGCCGCTGACGCGCCTCGCGCCGGCGAGCATTTGAAACGCGCATTCATAACTGACCGCGCCGAAGCGGTCCAGCACGCGTTTTTCCACTCCCAACACCTGTTCCTTGGCGCTGTTGGCATACGTCACCAGTCCCGCCAGAAATACGTCCGAAATACCGGGATAGGCGACAAACGACGCGGCGATATTGCCGCCGGTACAGGATTCCGCCGTCGCCACGGTGATGCGGCGATCGATCAGGGACTCAAACAACGTTTTCATATATCCTTCATGATCTTTCCGATCAATTCTTTATTCGCGGTAAAATAATGTACGCCGGAGAGAATGGTCAGCATCAGCGCCGCAACGAGCGTCACGACCGCCGTCCAGTGCAGGATCTGTCCCGCGAACGGCACGGCGGAAACGGCGGATTCGTCCAAAAGCATCAAAACGATCGCCACATCCTGCACCACGGTTTTCAGCTTTCCAAGCCGGTCTGCGGCGATCACGATCCCCTCGGACGCCGCCAGCGCGCGCAGACTCGTCACCGTTATCTCGCGAATCACGATCACGCAGACACTCACTGTCAAAAGCCCCGCGTACCACGCCGCCTGCGTTTCCGTCACGCGGGAAACAAGCAGGACCAGCGCCGTCAGGTTGATCAATTTATCCGCCAGCGGATCAAAGAATTTACCAAACGTCGTCACCAGATTCTTTTGGCGGGCGAGGCGTCCGTCTAACAGATCGGTCAGCGCGGCGAGGACAAAGAAGACCGCTGACAGAGTATACAGCCGGCAATAGAATGTTATCATCAGAACCGGCGTCAGTAAAATGCGTATCATCGTCAGTTTATTAGGCAAATTCATTCCGCTTTCCTCCCGAAAAAGTCCACACCGAAGGCTTCTTCGATCTGAACGTTCACAAACGTACCTTGTTGTATGTCATCCCCTGTAAAAAACACCTTGCCGTCCACCTCCGGCGCCAAGAACTCCGTTCGCCCGATCCAGCAGTTCTGCTCTTGATCAAAACCCTCGACGAACGTGCGATAGGTCTTTCCTTCGCGGCGCTTGTTGCGCGCATGGGCGATTTCGCCTTGGCGAAGCATCACCTCGTCGCATCGGCGGAGCGCCGTCGCCCTGCGGCAACGCGGACGCATGGTTTCCGCGGGCGTTCCTTCCTCGCGGGAGAAAGCAAATACGCCGACATGGTCAAACGGATGTTCTTCCAAAAACCGGAGCATGGCTTTGTGATCGGCTTCCGTTTCCCCCGGAAAGCCGCACATCAGCGTGGTACGCAGCGCCCAGTCAAACGGAGAATCCTGCAGACGCCGATAAATACGTTCGAGGCAGGCACAGTCATAATGCCGGTTCATACGGGCAAGCATTCCGTCCTCCGTGTGCTGGATGGGCATATCTATGTATTTGCAGATATTGTCGTATTTTTCGATCACGCGGATCGCTTTTTCATCCAGCGTGGATGGGTACGCATAGAGAAAACGCACCCAATCAAAGCCGAGCAGAGCGATCTTTTCCAAAAGCTCGGCAAAACGGTTTTTACCGTCGTCGCTCCCATAGCGCGTCGTATCCTGCGCCGTTAAAACGATTTCCTTAACGCCTTGGGCTTTCAGAAACGCCGCTTCATTCAGGAGACTGTTCATATCGCGTGAAACGTACTTTCCGCGGATGGACGGAATAGCGCAGTAGGAGCAGCGGTTACAGCACCCCTCCGCTATTTTTAAGTAAGCGTAACCCTTTGTGGAAAGCACCCGGTCGGGCACGTGATCGAGATATCGCGGATCGCCCGCCGTTTCGCGCGGCTTTTTGCCCTCCAGCGCGTCGCGTGCGATCCGGGCAACGTCGGCGTAGGCGTATGCCCCCAGCACGCCGTCCACTTCCGGCATGGCGGCAATCGCTTCCGGGTACCGCTGTGACAGACATCCCGAAACGAGCAGCGCGCGGCATTTTTTCTTTTTATGTTCCGCCATGGCAAGGATCGTATCCACCGCTTCCGTCTTGGCATCCTCGATAAAGCCGCAGGTATTTACGATGATGACCTCCGCCTGCGCGGGATCGTCCGTCAAATCAAAACCGCCTTGCTTCAAATATCCCGCCATCACTTCGGAATCCACCAGGTTTTTGTTGCATCCCAGTGAAATGATCGCCGCTTTGTTCATACGTTAATCCAGTCTTTCATCATACATCGCCCAAAACTGCTCCCGTGTCACCAGCACCTTGCGCGCTTTGGCGCCCTGGGAAGGTTCAATGATACCGCGCAGTTCCATATCGTCGATCAGTCTGCCGGCACGGGCGTAACCGACCTTAAAACGCCGCTGAAGCGCCGAAATCGACACGTTGCCGCATTCAATGGCATATTCCACCGCCGCCGGGAACAGTTCGTCCTCGCCCTCATTGCTCTCAGCGTCATTGGGATTCTCTCCCGTACCCCCGTGCGTGGGCTTGAGTTCACGCATGATGAGTTGTTCTTCGGCAATGTACTTGGCTTCCATATTCATCGCTTTGATCGCATCCACGACTTTTTCAATCTCCTGCTCGCCCACAAACGCGCCCTGTACGCGCACCGGTTTCGGAGAGCCGTTTAAGTGGAACAGCATATCGCCCTTGCCTACCAACTTTTCGGCACCCGTGGAATCGAGAATCGTTTTGGAGTCCACGCCCGAGGCGACCGCAAACGCGATACGTGACGGAATGTTTGCCTTGATGACACCCGTGATGACGTTCACGCTCGGGCGCTGGGTTGCAAGAATCAAATAGATACCCGCGGCTCGCGCCAGCTGTGCGATGCGCATGACGCTGTCCTCCACCTCGCCGCGCGCGACGAGCATCAGATCGTTTAACTCATCGACGATCACGACGATGCGGGGCATGGTGTCTTCCCCGTTCTCCTGCGCCACTTCATTGTAGCGGTAAATATCCATGACCTTGCGTTTGGCAAAGGTCTCATAGCGTTTTTCCATTTCCCGCACGACGAACTGCAACGCGCCCGCCGCCTTTTTGGGATCGGTCACGACCGGCGTCATCAGTTGCGGAATGCCGTTATACACGTTCAGCTCTAACATCTTGGGATCGACTAAGATCAGGCGCACGTCCTTGGGCGACGATTTATAGAGCAGGCTCGTGATAATGGAATTGATGCACACCGATTTACCCGCGCCCGTCTGCCCGGCGATCAGAAGATGCGGCATTTTGGCAAGGTCGGCGACGATCGCCGTGCCGGTGATGTCCTTCCCGAGCCCCACCGCGACCGGAGATTTATGCTTTTGAAACGCGTCGTCCTCCAGCACTTCGCGCAGCGTGACCATAGACACCGTATCGTTTGGAATTTCAATGCCGATAGCGGATTTTCCGGGGATCGGCGCTTCGATACGCACGCCGACCGCCGCCATGGACAGCGCAATGTCGTCCGAAAGATTGAGGATCCTGCTCACGCGCGTACCTCTGGCAATGGAAAGCTCATACCGCGTGATCGCAGGTCCCACCGTGATATTCTCCACCCACGCTTCGATGCCGAAACTGCGGAGAGTGGATTCCATCATTTCGATTTTTTCCGAATGATCCTGCGTGCCGCTGCGGCGCGGAGAAACAGGCGGGTTCAAAAGGGACATCGGCGGCGCTTTATACGCGCTCTCCGTCGACTTTTTCGCCTAGTTTTTCTCGGTTTGGGCACCATCCGGCTGAATGGCGGTTTCGCCCTGTTGATTATATTGCTTGATTTTGACCGTTCGGTTGCGCGGGCGATATTTTAAGGCAAGTTCATCCCCCTGTAAAAGCGTTTTTTCACCGAAATCGTTTTCTTCCTGCTCGCCGAGCGTGATCGTGCGCGGCGCCGCATAAGAGCCGCGCGGATCATCAAACCCCTGCTCGTCCTCGTCAAGAATCGAATAATCATACGTTTTGTTCCGCTTGGCAAGGCGGCGCAGTTTGGCTTGATTGAGACTTGTCTGCACCTTTTCGCCCGTCGTTTTTACGGCGTGTTCCACCTTTTCCATGCCCGGGCGCAGGGAGAGCTTGCGCAATACGATCAAAGCGATCAGCACGATCGCCACAAATACGGCCGCCGCGCCCGCGTCCGTAACAAGACGGGAAAGCGGATAGGTATACAGCGCCGCGAAAGCGCCCATGCCCTGATGGTCCTTGCCCGCGCTGTACGCTTCGGCAAGCGCGTCGGCGTACGACGAAGTGCTTTGAGCGGTGCCGACCGGGGCGAACGGCACAAAACACAGATGCGCCAGTCCGATCAAAGCCAGCGCCAAAAGCACGGAAATGCAGATCCTGCCCGCGTGGACCGTGCGCTTGCGATGAAGAATTCCGGTAACGCCAAAACCGATCAGCGCCACGGGGATCCCATACGCGCCGACGCCGAACACGCCGCGCAGAAAGCCGTCTGCAAGCACGCTCTTGAAAATGCTGTCCGTATGAACGAGCAGCGCGATCAACAGCAAAACGCCGAGTAAAATCAAGACCACGCCCCATATTTCATAACTGCGTGATTCCTGTTTTACCTGTTTCGTTTTACCTTTCGTTGCGGTTTTCTTCTTTTTCTGTGCCATGAATCGCCCTTCATTCCTATCCGTATGCGTGACCGCATGATCTGCCATTTTCTGACGTTATATAGTATAACATATATTCTATAAAAAAGAAAGTTTTATTTTTCAGCGCACAGTTGTTTGACAAGTTCCCCGTCTTCTTCACACTTACCTACCGCCGCGGCGCTCATGCGGGAGCGATCAAACGTTTTCCGCGCGCAAGCGTCCAGTTCTTCCTTGCTCACTCCGTCGATTTTCGTCAAAACCTCGTCCACCGTCGCCGTGTACCCGTTCAAAAGCGTTACGCGCCCGTTGCGTGTCATGCGTGCCGAAGCGCTCTCCAACCCCAGCACAAAACTGCCCTTGAGCTGTTCGCGCGCCTCTTTCCATTCCTGTTGTGTGACGCCATGCCGCGCGATTTTATCCGCTTCGTCCCCGATCAGGCGCCACACCTCCGTCGCCTGATTCGGATTCATGCCGGCATAAACGGTGAAAACGCCGGAACGGACAGCGGAAGAGAGATAGGCGTAAATTGCGTACGTCATGCCGTGTTCCTCGCGCACGCGCTGGAAAAGGCGACTGCTCATACCGCCGCCGAAAATGTTAGCGAGCATGGTCTGCGTGTAATACTCGTCGCTCGTTTGCGCCACGCCGGGGAATGCAAGACACAGATTTACCTGTTCGATCTCTTTTTTTATCACCTTGACGCACGGTTTTTGAGGGAAAAAAGCGGGCGCTTTGTCCAACTCCTTCCCCCGCGGCATATCCGCCAACTTTTCTTCCAGCAGGGAAAGAATGTTTTTTCTGTCAAAGGAGCCGGCGACCGAAACGACCAGGTTTCCGGTCGTATAGGCGCGGGCGCGATAGGCGTCGACGTCCGCGCGCGTCAAACGCCGTACCGTTTCGGCGGGACCGAGAATCGTTCTGCCGAGCGGATGACCGTGATAATACGCTTCTGCCAGAAGATCGAGCGCCACCTCGTCGGGCGCGTCCTGTACCATGGCGATTTCTTCTAAGACCACGCCCTTCTCGCGTTCCATGTCCTCTATATCAAACCGCGGCGAGGTCACCAGATCGCACAACACGTCCGCCGCGGTTTCGTAATGCTCACGCAGGATATTGACGTAAAAACAGGTGCATTCCTTAGCGGTATAAGCGTTGAGCTGCCCTCCAAGCGCGTCGATGCACCCGGCGATTTCCCTCGCCGAACGCTTTTTCGTGCCCTTGAACACCATGTGTTCGATAAAATGTGAAATACCGTTGTTTTCTTCCGTTTCGGCAAAACAGCCGGCGCCGACCCATATTCCCAGTGAAATAGACCGCAGATGCGGCAGTTCTTCCAAGCATACCCGTATTCCGTTCGATAACAAAACCTGTTCCATACAGTTCTCCGTTCTATTTTATTTATTATATAGTATAAACAGGTTTCGCGCAAATCATTTTTTCTCTTGTCCGACCAGTTGTCCCACGGTACGGAATGTATATCCCTGCTCGCGCGCCAACGCGATCACGCGCGGTAAAACGCGCAAAGTCGCCGGCGTCGGATGCGTCAGCACCAGCACGCCGGGCTTCAAATTTCGTTTCACACGGGCGAACAGCTTTTCTTC
>JAGCSD010000019.1 GCA_017964345.1 Clostridia bacterium | reverse complement strand
TTTCTGCCTTTCACATGCGCGCTACGATGGGCAATCTTCAAAGTGTTATCATTTTACAATAACATTTTACTATGGTGATGTGTTCACAGCGCGATATTTATGTGATTATTTTGTGATAAACGATAACGATTTCCTTTTTATGGTTTTTCAGGATGTTGTATCCCCTGAACATCCACCGTATACGGTTCCGGATAGATCAATTCGCTGATCGAAACAATATCGAAACCGCGCTGCTGAAGCGTTTCCAAAATAGTCGGCAGGGCTTCGGGCGTATACTTCGCATTATTATGGAACAGGATGATGTCCCCCGGCTCCACTTTTTTCAGCACGCGTTCGATCAGAGGTTTCGCGCCGTATTCTTTCCAATCAAGCGAATCGATGGACCATTGGATCGCGTGCATCCCTTCTTCCCGAAGCGTTTCAACCAACAAGTCGTTATAATCCCCGTAAGGCGGGCGAAACACACGCGGGCAAATACCGGTCAGTGCGGTCACCGCTTCGTTGACCGCACGAATCTCGGAAAGCATTGCCTCACGCGTCAGCTTGCTCATCTGCGGATGATTCTGCGAATGATTGCCGATCTCATATCCGCGCGCGTGGATCTCTTTCACGAGTTCGGGATAGTTCTTCACCCAAAACCCGACGAGAAAAAAGGTGGCGCGCACATGATAGGAATCCAAAATATTCAGAAGCGTTTCGGTCTGATCGGCGCCCCACGCGGCGTCGAAACTGATCGCGACCTTTTTTTCCTTTGTATCTACATGATAAATCGGCTTGACAGTGCTCTTTGCCGAAAAGACGGCGGTGGAACGGTACTGCCAATATACTTGCACCAACAGCATACAGGCAATCGCGCAGGCGACAAGCGCATAGGTCCTTTTCTTCATATTTTCACCCCAACACACTCTATGCGAAGGGGTTCAGACCTATTCGTTTCCTGTTTATCAATTTTTTCTGAAATTTTTATTGACAAAACGGTGCGAAATCGTCTATACTATTGTCAATATGAAGATAGGAGCATATCATCATGAGTGACGTAAAAGGATCCCGACCGATCATGAACGAGGAATTGGTTGCGAGTATGACGCAGCGGCTGATCGACGAGCACAGCCTGATGGACCTGGCAGGTTTTTTCAAATTGTTTTCCGATGAGTCCCGGTTGAAGATTCTGTATTTACTGACGATGAACGAAATGTGTGTGTCGGATATCGCCGCCACGCTTGATATGAACCAGTCCACCGTTTCGCATCAATTGAAAATTCTGCGCAACAGCCGTGTGGTCAAGTACCGCCGGGATGCCAAGATCGTCTATTATTCTTTGGATGATGACCACATCGGTCAGATTTTATTGCAGGGGATGCTCCATGTCAGTGAATACTGATCTTTCCGCTATGCTCAAAACACTCCCGGACGATCCGGGAGTTTATATTTATAAAGATAAAAACGGCACGGTCATTTATGTGGGCAAAGCACGCAATCTGAAAAACCGGGTACGTTCCTATTTTCATTCCCACGATCAAAACGAAAAAACGCGGCAGCTTGTCAGCAGAATTTCCGATCTGCAATATATCGTGACCGCCAATGAAACAGAAGCACTGCTTTTGGAAAATAATCTGATTAAGCAATATCGCCCGAAGTATAATATTCTGCTTAAGGACGACAAAGGCTATCCCTATCTGCGCCTTGACGTGCGTGAGCGTTATCCGCGTTTGGAAGTCGCCCGCCGTATGAAATTTGACGGCGCGTTGTATTTCGGGCCCTATCATGGAGCGGGAAGCGCACGCGCGCTCGCCGAGATTGCACAAGAACTCTATCCCCTGCGCACCTGCCGCATAGATTCGGAGAGGATCAACAAGATCCGCCCATGCCTGAAAAAAGATATCGGTCGCTGTCCCGGTCCCTGCGCTCAGCCGTGCGAGGAAGCATACCGAAAAAACGTGGAGCAGGTCATTCAATTTTTGAAAGGCAACCAGAGCGAAGCGTTTGACGCGATATATGCCAAAATGGAACGGGCCTCCGAGCGGCTGGAATTTGAGTATGCCGCTCAGCTTCGGGATAAGCTCAAACGCGCTGACGAACTGCTCAGCAAGCAAAAGATCCTCTTGGATAAAGATCAGAATTTGGACGTGATCGCCGTCCTTTTGCGCGATACCTACGCGGTGGTGACGTCGTTGTATCTGCGCGGCGGACGGTTGATCGGCGTTGATCATGAAGAATTGCGTGATGTTCTGTGTGAGAGTGAAGCGCAGCTGCTTACGGAGTTTTTGCTTCGCCACTACAGCGCCGGCGCCGTTATTCCCGAGGAAATATTGACGGAGATCGAACCGGAAGATCGGGATGTACTGGAAGAACTGCTTTGTGATCAGGCGCGCGCGCACGTTGCTCTGCATACGCCCCGGCGCGGCAAAAAACGGGAACTGTGCCAAATGGCAAAACGAAACGCGCTGGAACGCATGGAAAAAAGCATTCGCTCGCTTTCCTACAAACATGAGCGCATCGAAAAAGGGCTGGAAGAACTCAAGCGCGTACTGAAACTCGATGAAGCGCCGCACCGCATGGAATGTTTTGATATTTCGCACATCCAGGGAACCGACACGGTGGCGTCTATGGTCGTCTTTACGCGCGGTACGCCCGACACGAAAGAATACCGTCATTTCAAGACGCATCAGGGGAACAACGATTTTGCCTCTATGGAGGAAGTGACGCGCCGCCGCTATACCGACGCTAAAACAGGTAAAGCGGGTTTTGAAAAACTGCCCGATCTGATCGTGATCGACGGCGGCAAGGGACAACTGCATTCCGCGTACGCCATTGTCCATGACGAATTGGGATTGGATATTCCCATGATCGGATTAGCCAAGAAATTAGAGGAGATCTATCTTCCCCACTCCTCTCTGCCGCTGATGCTCCCCTATGCGGCGCCGAGCCTGCAGATCCTTCAGCACCTCCGTGACGAATCGCACCGCTTTGCCGTTACGTTTCACCGGTCGCTTCGCGGCAAGCACAGTTTGGTTTCCCGGTTGGATCAGATCCCCGGCGTGGGAAAAACACGCAAACGCGCCTTGCTCAGGTCTTTTGGCTCGGTTTCCCGCATTCAAAACGCCACGGCGGAAGAACTCCTTGCCGTCCCCGGCATGAACAAACCTGCCGCCGACGCGGTCTTTCAGGCGTTTCACCTCTCGCAAACGGAAGACAAAACATAAAAAAACAGCCCCCGAAACGATTCGGAGGCTTCGTTATTTTGTTCGATTTACAGCAAGCCCGCAAGAAATGAGATCTCTTCTCTCGTTGTCGCCCAGCCGGTTGCAAAGCGATACACCGTATGCGTGTCGTCAACCTGTTCCCAGAACGCGAAACGCACCGACTTTTTCAATTTTTCCGCCTTTACGTTCTCCAAAATCACAAATTGCTGATTGGTAGGCGAATCAAGATAAAACGGGA
>JAGCSD010000171.1 GCA_017964345.1 Clostridia bacterium | reverse complement strand
TTCTTTTGATCGGCATGGATCTTGATTCGCCGGATATGACAAAAAACTCCCGCGCCGACGCCATGATGATCGTTTCCCTTGACCGCGCGAATCGGCGTATGACGCTCGCGTCCGTCATGCGGGATCAGTATTGCTATATCCCCAAAACCGGAAAATTTGAAAAACTGCACCACGCCAACGCTTACGGCGGTCCCGGCGCGCAGATCGCGGTGATCGAGCAATATTACAAGGTCGGCATTGACAATTACGCGGTGGTGAATTTCTATTCCCTGCCCAAGATCATTGACGCGCTGGGCGGGATCACCGTGGATATCACCCCGCAGGAAGCGGAGTTCCTCAACAGCACCTGCGGCTTCAACGTGGAGCCGGGCGAAAACCATCTGCCCGGGCAGGAAATCTTGGTGTATATGCGCATCCGCCGCGGCAACACCGGCGGCGACGAAGGGCGCGTAATGCGTCAGCAGCAGGTCTTCAAGCAGATCCTCGCCCGCCTGCGCACAGTGGAAAAAACGGCGCTGCCGGCGCTGATCGATCAGTTGATGCCTTATGTGCGCACGGGATATACGCCGGCGGCGCTTCTGTCGCTTGCCGGCGAAGCCCTGACAAACGACTGGTTCGGCTTTGATATTCAGCAGGTCAGCCTGCCGGATCACGAGTGCGCCGATGAAGCGACGATCAACGGCGTGTGGTACTGGAAGGTCGATTTTCCTCCGGCGGCGCGCAAACTGCAAACGGCGCTCTACGGGCGCACGAACATCGAACTGGAGGACGACCGCGAAAGCTGGCTGACGCAGTGAATCAGATCATAGAGAACAGGGTGTTCGGTTCCGCCGCGCACCCGTTCTTGTTTCAGACGCGCAAAACGCAAAGATCCATATCTTGTGGTATAGCGCACGGGCGACCACAAGAAAAACCAAGCAAACGAAAAAAACCCGAGAAATCGGGCGATTTTGCGAAAAAATCGGTTGACAATCTGCGCAATTTGGTTTATCATACCATGGTAAATATGTCTGCCAGAATGCTTACAGGGAGGCTGACCGGGTGCTGCGTACGTGTGGAACCAAACAGGTATTAAAGGCGCTTGCCGAAGGCAGAGCACTGCGCGTATTCATCGCTCGGGATGCGGACGACCGTATTCGCGCCAAATTGGAACAGGCGGCGCGCGAAGCGGGGATCGAGCCGGAATATGCGGAGTCGATGGCGCTTTTGGGTAAGCAGTGCGGTATCGCCGTGGGCAGTGCCGCCGCGGCAGAGATTAAAAATTAGTTCCGGGGGTTGCGGAATTCATTATATTATTTCCGTGGGAAGGAGGAAACAAAATGCCTACTATCAATCAGATTATCAAAAACGGCAGAAAGAAACCTACATTCAAGTCTTCGGCTCCTATTCTTCAACAGAGTCCCCAGCGCCGCGGTGTTTGCCTGAGCGTGAAAACCATGACGCCCAAAAAGCCGAACTCTGCGTTAAGAAAGGTCGCTCGTGTCCGTCTTGCCGCCAACGGCATGGAAGGTACGTGCTATATTCCCGGTATCGGGCATAATCTGCAGGAACACTCGGTTGTTCTGATTCGCGGCGGACGTGTCAAGGATCTTCCCGGCGTTCGTTACCACATCATTCGCGGCGCGCTGGATACCGCCGGTGTTGCCAAAAGAATGCAGGCCCGCAGCAAATACGGCGCCAAAAGACCGAAGAAGTGATCAAACATTCGCTGCGTTTGAAAACTGCTTAGGTCTTCATAAGTCTTCGATATGCTGACGAAGCGATGAAGAAAATCGTTTGGCTTTCGCGTGAACGCGAAAAGCATACAGTAAGGAGGAAAATTTTATGCCAAGAAGAGGTGGAGTGCAGAAGCGCGACGTTCTGCCCGATCCGGTATACGGCTCCAAGGTGGTCACCAAGCTGATCAACCAGGTAATGTATGACGGAAAACGCGGCACCGCACAGCGCATTTGCTATGACGCTTTCGATATAGTCCGGGAAAAGACCGGTCGTGAACCGATGGAGGTGTTCGATCAGGCGATGGAGAACGTGATGCCTGTTCTGGAAACAAAGGCACGCCGTGTCGGCGGTTCCAACTATCAGGTCCCGATCGAAGTTCGTCCCGAGCGCAGACAAACGCTTGGTCTTCGTTGGTTGGTTTTATTCACCCGTAAGCGCGGGGAACGCACCATGGCACAGCGCCTTGCCGCTGAGATCATGGATGCCGCCAACAATACCGGCGCCAGCGTGAAGAAACGTGAAGATACCCACAAGATGGCGGAATCCAACAAGGCATTCGCGCATTATCGGTGGTAGTTACAGAGAGGAGACACTATGCCAAGAGCATTCTCACTTGAAAATACGAGAAATATCGGTATCATGGCGCATATCGACGCCGGCAAAACGACGACGACCGAGCGTATTCTCTATTATACCGGTAAGATCCACAAGCTCGGCGAGGTGCATGAAGGCGCCGCGACGATGGACTGGATGGTGCAGGAGCAGGAACGCGGTATCACCATTACCTCCGCCGCGACGACCGCCCAGTGGAAGGGACACCGTATCAATATCATTGATACGCCCGGACACGTGGACTTCACGGTGGAAGTGGAACGGTCCCTGCGTGTTCTCGACGGCGCTGTTGCCGTGTTCTGCGCCAAGGGCGGCGTGGAACCCCAATCCGAAACCGTTTGGAATCAAGCCACCAAGTACGGCGTGCCGCGCATCGCGTATGTCAATAAAATGGACATCATGGGCGCCGATTTCTATCGCGTCGTCGATATGATGAAGACGCGCCTGCACGCCAACGCCGTTCCCATGCAGCTGCCGATCGGCTCCGAGGATTCTTTTGTCGGTCTGATCGATCTGCTGGAGATGAAAGCCTATATCTATAAGGACAACCTCGGAGAGCAGATTGACGTGACGGATATCCCCGCGGACATGAAGGACAAGGCGGAAGAATATCATACCGCCCTGATTGAAAGCGTCTGCGAAACGGATGACGAGCTGATGGAGATGTACCTGATGTGTGAAGAGCCGTCCATCGAGCAGATGAAAAAAGCGATCCGCAAAGCAACGATCGCCAACCAAATGAACCCGGTGTTCTGCGGCACGTCCTATCACAACAAAGGCGTACAGCGCCTGCTTGACGCGATTGTCGATTATATGCCTTCCCCGGTGGACATTCCCGCCATTAAGGGAACCATTCCCGGAACGGATACGGAGGAAGACCGTCACGCGTCCGACGACGAACCGTTCTCGGCGCTGGCGTTCAAGATCATGACCGATCCGTTTGTAGGAAAACTGGCGTTCTTCCGCGTGTATTCCGGTACGCGTGAAGCCGGTTCGTATGTGTATAACAGCGTCAAGGAGCGCAAGGAGCGCTTTGGACGTATTCTGATGATGCACGCCAATCACCGGGAAGAGGTTGAAAATATCTATACCGGTGAAATCGCCGGAGCCGTCGGACTTAAGGACACGACTACGGGCGACACGCTATGTGACGAGAATCACCAGATTAT
>JAGCSD010000170.1 GCA_017964345.1 Clostridia bacterium | reverse complement strand
CTTTTCAATGTCCGGCTCGTGCGCGCCGTCAAAGACGGGCGTGGCGATTTTGATGCCGAGCTTTCTGGCGGCGATGCCCAAATGCACCTCCAGCACCTGACCGACGTTCATACGGGACGGAACGCCCAGCGGGTTCAGACAGATCTGCACCGGCGTACCGTCGGGCAAAAACGGCATATCTTCTTCCGGCAGAACGCGGGAGATAACACCCTTGTTGCCGTGACGACCTGCCATTTTATCGCCCGCGTGGACTTTACGCTTCTGCGCTAAGTACACGCGCACCATCTTGTTGACGCCGGGGGAAAGCTCGTCTTTATTCTCCCGCGTGAAGATGCGGATGGCAACGACCACACCGCCCGCGCCGTGCGGCACGCGCAGGGACGTATCGCGCACTTCCTTGGCGTTGTTGGAGAAAATGGCGTGGAGCAGACGCTCTTCCGCCGTAACATCCGTTTCGCCCTTGGGCGTGACCTTGCCGACCAGAATATCGCCGGGGTATACCTCCGCGCCGATGCGGATGATGCCTTCCTCGTCGAGGTTGCGGCGCATATCTTCGCCCACGTTGGGAATGTCGTGCGTGATCTCTTCGGGGCCGAGCTTGGTATCGCGCGCCTCGCACTCGTATTCCTCAATATGAATGGTCGTGAACAGATCGTCGCGCGCCAGCCGCTCGGAAATCAGCATGGCGTCTTCGTAGTTATAACCGTTCCACGGCATGAACGCGATCGTAATGTTGCGGCCCAGCGACAGTTCGCCGTCGGCGGTACTGGGACCGTCCGCCAGCGTCGTCTTATAATCCACGCGCTGACCTTTCTTGACGATCGGGTGCTGATTGAGGCAGGTGCCCTGGTTGGAACGGCGGAATTTGAGCAGTTCATAGGTCACGGTTTCACCGTCGTCATGCTCGACGACGATCTTGTCCGCGTCCACATACTTCACGACGCCGGGGCCTTTGGACAAAACGGATACGCCGGAATCCCGCGCCGCTTTGTATTCGATGCCCGTGCCGACGATCGGCGCCTCGGTACGCAGAAGCGGAACCGCCTGACGCTGCATGTTCGCGCCCATCAGGGCACGCGACGCGTCGTCGTTTTCCAGGAACGGGATCATGGCGGTAGCTACCGACACGACCTGCTTGGGTGATACGTCGATATAATCGACCTGGGAAATATCCACGCGCAGGAAGTCGTCCTTGTTGCGGGCGGACACGGTTTGATTGACGAAATGTCCGTCGGGGGTAACGGGTTCGTTCGCCTGCGCGATGATATAACGGTCTTCGTCGTCGGCGGCTAAATATACGACTTCTTTGGTTACGGTGCCGGTCGCCTTGTCCACTTTGCGGTAGGGCGATTCCATAAACCCGTATTCATTAATGCGCGCGTAAGTCGCCAGCGAGCCGATCAGACCGATGTTTTGACCTTCGGGCGTTTCGATGGGGCACAGTCTGCCGTAATGGGAATGATGCACGTCACGCACCTCAAAGGAGGGGCGGTCACGGTTCAAGCCGCCGGGACCGAGTGCCGAAAGACGGCGTTTGTGCGTCAGCTCGGCAAGCGGGTTGTTCTGATCCATGAATTGCGACAGCTGCGAAGAACCGAAGAACTCACGGATCACCGCGCTGACGGGTCGGATGTTGATGAGCGTGGCGGGCGAAACGCTGTCCGGGCTTTGGCTGGTCATGCGCTCGCGGATCACGCGCTCCATACGGGAAAGTCCCACGCGAAGCTGATTCTGCAAAAGCTCGCCCACGCAGCGTACACGGCGGTTGCCCAAATGGTCGATATCGTCCACTTTTCCGTGTCCTTCGCACAGGGCGATCATATAGTTGATGCTCGCCACGATATCCGACATATACAGATGTTCGGGCGAAAGATCTTCTTTATCGGCAATCAGGCGCGCCTTGATCTGCTCCTCAGTCGAACACTCGGAGAGAATTTTCATCAGCGCGTCGTAATACACGTATTCCTTCAGCCCGACTTCCGCCGGATCAAAGGAAAGATATGACTTGGGATCAATAAACCCGTTCGCCATGACGCGGACGGTCTTGGTCGTTTCCTCACCCGACTCGTTTTTGAGCGTTATGTTGATATGTACCGTCATCACGCCGGCGTTTTGAATTTCAAACGCCTTTTCGGTCGTGATGCGCTCACCTTTTTTGATGAGCAGTTCGCCGTCGGGCGAAACGATATCTTCCGCCGCGATTTCGTTTTCAATGCGGGACGCCAGCGCCAGCTTTTTGTTGAACTTATACCGTCCCACGCGCGCTAAATCATAATGACGGCTCTCAAAGAAGCTGCTCGTCAGACGTTCGCGCATGACACGTTCTTCGGCGCTTTCGCCCGGGCGGATACGACGGTACATTTCCACCAAACCGTCTATCTCGCTATTGATGTTGTTCTGGTGATCGTGTTCGATGGTGGCGGCAAGCACGTCGCTTTCACCCAAAAGCTCGATCAACTGCTCGTCCGTGCCGTAACCGAGCGCGCGCAGGAGTGCGGTAATGCTGACCTTGCGGCTGCGGTCCACCTTAACGGAAAACACGCCCGCGTGATCCACCTCAAACTCCATCCACGCGCCGCGGTTGGGAATCAGCGTGGCGGTGAAGAGAAATTTGCCGCTTTCTTTATCATCGGAAAAATAGCTGCCGGGGGAACGCACGAGCTGCGAGGCGACCACACGTTCGGCACCGTTGATAATGAAGGTGCCGGTGGGCGTCATCAAGGGGAAATCACCCATAAAGACGTCCTGCTCTAAAATTTCGCGCACGGTGCCGTCGTCGTTTTTCAGCGTCAGACGCACGCGTACACGCATCGGTGCGGCGTAGGTAACGTCGCGATCCTTGCATTCTTCGATGGAATACTTACTCTTTTCCTCTAAGTAACAATCCAGAAACTCAAGACTCATGGAACCGGAGAAATCGTCGATCGGCGAAAAATCCCGCACGATCGGACCGAGATCTTCTTTGATGAACTTTTGATAGGAACTCTTCTGGATCTCGATCAGATCCGGCATTTCCAGCGCCGCGTCGATTTCGGCAAACGAAAGACGGTCTTCCTTGGCGGTTTCTGCCGGGTTGTGAACCTTATGCAGCATACAGTCACTCTCCTAAGTAAAGATGTGTGGTGGGCAGAAAGCGATTTGCCCGGCGAGAGTGCCCCAACAGGCACATTTTCCCCCTCCCCCGAGCATACAGGCGCATTATACCCCATATTACATGGTATCGTAGTTGTCAAGTTTATCACATCCCGTCTGATCTGTCAACTGTTTTTGGACATTTCTTTTGTTTTTTTTTGCTGAAATCAAAAAAATTGTCGAAATACCCGAACCCGTTTTTATATATAAGGAGAGGACGCGCGTGAAGGGGCACCGTTGACACTGCCCGGCTTTTGTGATATACTGTTTTTGCAAATTTGAAACGGGGGCGGCGGGATGAGCAACTGGCGGAGAGCGTTGGCGGTTTTGTGTTCCGTCTGTCTGGTCGGCGGTCTGCTTGCCGGCGCCAAAGCGTTTACGCGCGCTTCCGCCTACAGGCGCGATCCGGCGGACGGCGCCGCCGTGCTGGATGAGCTGGCTTT
>JAGCSD010000169.1 GCA_017964345.1 Clostridia bacterium | reverse complement strand
TGCAGATATCCCGCGGGCAGAGCGGCGAGCGAGCCGAACGCTATGACGGGAAGCAGGCATAAAAGGATATTTCCGGCGCCCGCGTCGTGCAGAAACAGGCTCGCCAGCAGGTTTTTTCCGCAAAACAGCAGCAGACACAAAAACAGCACGAGCGGCACCGCCAACCGCAGAGAGGAGGAGAGCACCCGCTTTTCCTCACCGGCGTGTTTGGCGGCAAGGCGGCTGACGGCGTTCGGCAGTCCGGACGCGACGGGCGTAATAAAAAACGCGCAGACGGAAAGCGCAAGCTGCATCAGACCCAGCGAAACCGGGGACAGGCACTGCGCCAACCACATTTTATAAAACATACCCAAAACGCGCACGGTCAGATTGCTTGCCGTCAGCGCGCCGATATTGAACACGGTTCTTTTCTTCAAACACATCACCGACCAAACTATATGATTTTTTCGGAAAAAATAATACAAAAGAGTTGCGCGCAAGCCGATAATCGGCTATAATATTACACGCATATCAAGCGAGAAACGAGGAATACTATGCAAATATACAACACGCTTTCGGGCAAAAAGGAAGAACTCAAGACGATCCGTCCCGGGGAAGTCCGTATGTACTCCTGCGGTCCCACGGTCTATTCTTTCGCCCATATCGGGAATCTGCGCACCTATGTTTTTATGGATCTTTTGCGCCGCGCGCTTAAAACGGACGGATACCGACTGCTCGGCGTGATGAACATTACCGACGTCGGGCACTTGACGAGCGACGCCGACGCGGGAGAGGATAAAATGGAAAAAGCGGCGCGTCAGCAGAAAAAAACGCCGCTGGAGATCGCCGCGTATTACACGAACGTGTTCAAAGAGGACGTGGCGGCGCTGAACATTTCTCTGCCCGAGATCGTACCCAAGGCGACGGAGCATATCCCCGAAATGATCGCTTTCGTACAGGGCTTGATGGAAAAGGGATATGCTTATGAAACCGACGACGGCATTTATTTCGACATCGCGCGTTACGGGCGCTACGGTGTTTTGAGCAAGCTCGATTTAGAAGAGCAGATCGCCGGCGCGCGCGTGGAGGTCAACGATCAGAAACGTCACCCGGCGGACTTCGCCTTATGGAAGAAAGCGCCCAAGGAGCATTTGCAGCAGTGGGAAAGTCCGTGGGGCATGGGATATCCCGGCTGGCATATCGAATGCTCCGCCATGGGACGCAAGTATTTGGGCGATACGTTCGATATCCACACCGGCGGAGTGGATCATATCCCCGTGCATCATGAAAACGAGATCGCGCAGTCCACGGCGCTTCTGGGGCATCCGGCGGTCAACTACTGGATGCACGGCGAATTTATGATGGTCGACAACGGCAAAATGAGCAAGAGCCTCGGCAATACCTACACGGTCGCCGATTTGCGCAAGGAAAACATCCTGCCGCTTTCGTTTCGCTATTTCTGCTTGAACGCGCATTACCGCAATAAAATCAACTTCACATGGGACGCGATCCGCGCCGCGCAGAAGGCGTATATCCGTCTGCTCGAAGCGGTGGCGGCGAATAAAAACGCCCCGAGCGATCCGTCCGCAGAGCCTATGTGCGAAGAAAGCCTTAACGCCTTCTTTGACGCGGTAAACGACGACCTCAATGTGCCCAAGGCGCTCGGATATCTGTGGAACCTCCTGCGCGCGGGCAAAACGGCAAAGGAGATCTACGATACCGCGCTGAAAATGGACGCGATCTTAGGGCTAGATCTGGATAAAGGCTATCAGGCGCCGGAAGAAGACATCCCGCAGGAGCTTTTGGACAAATTAGCGCGGCGCACACAGGCGCGCAGGGAAAAGAACTGGGCGCTGTCAGACCGGCTGCGCGACGAGATCAACGCGGCGGGATACGCCATTGCCGATTCGCCTCAGGGTTCGACATTGGTCAAAAAATAACGGGTTTTGTTTGACGATACAAAGGAAAAGAGCTGAAAGGAGTCTTTGATTCTCGGCTCTTTCTTTTTCAAAATAAGAAAGAGGAATGAACATGAAACCGCAGGAACGCTTTTTACGCTATGTGACTTTTGACACAACGTCGGATGAGAACAGCGAAACCTGTCCGTCTACGGAAAACCAGCGCCGCCTTGCCGCTTTTCTGGTAAAGGAAATGGAGGAGATCGGACTAACGGACGTGCGGATGGACAAATACGGGTATGTGTACGGATTCTTGCCTGCCACGCCCGGCGTTCAAACGGATACCGTCGGACTGATCGCTCACATGGATACGTCGCCGTCGGTTTCCGGCGCGAATATCCGGGCGCGGATCGTCCGCTATGACGGCGGCGCGCTGCCGCTCGGCAACGGGCTGGAATTAAACGACGTCAACACGCCGAACCTCGCGCGCTATCGCGGGCATGAATTGATCGTCACCGACGGCACCACTCTGCTCGGTTCGGACGACAAAAGCGGCATCGCGGAAATTCTGACGGCTATGGAAACGCTGATCGCGCGTCCGGACATTCCCCACGGCAGGATCGCCGTCGCCTTTACGCCCGATGAGGAGATCGGCAGAGGCGCGGATCACTTCGATGTGCAGGGCTTCGGCGCCGCCTACGCCTACACGGTGGACGGCGGTACCTTGGGGGAGCTGGAATATGAAAACTTCAACGCGGCGTCGGTCAGTGTAAAGGTCGCCGGCTTGAACGTGCATCCCGGCAGCGCGAAAAACCGCATGAAAAACGCGGCGCTTCTTCTGACCGAGCTTGTCGCCATGCTTCCGCCGGAACAGACGCCCGCCCATACCGAGAAATACGAGGGGTTCTACCACTTGACGGACCTGTCCGGGGACGAAACGTCTTCACAGGCGCATTTCCTGATCCGCGACCATGACCGTGCCCGTTTTGAGGCGCGGAAAGCGTTTTTTGAGGACGTTACGGACTTTTTGAACCGCAAGTACGGAGAAGGGACGTTTCATCTGACGATCAAGGACAGCTATTACAATATGCGTGAGAAGATCGAACCGTGCTTTTTCGCGGTGGAGCGCGCGGCGGAAGCTTTCCGTCAAGCGGGCGTTGAACCGGTCACGGTCCCGATCCGCGGCGGCACGGACGGCGCCAGACTGTCGTTTATGGGCTTGCCCTGTCCCAACCTGTCCACCGGCGGCGAAAATTTCCACGGGTTTTTGGAATTTGTGTCGGTCAACGACATGAATACGATGGCGGAGGTGCTCGTCAATCTTTGTCGCATGTCGTAAAGGCGTTGATCTTGACAAAGCCGCGCGCTTACGATACAATACAAATAGAACCATAATCTATATATGAAAGGGAGTGTTGATACTATGTTCTGCGCACGTTGCGGTACAGAGAATGCAGCCAACGCCGCATTCTGTCTGAAATGCGGTCAGCCGCTCGGCGAACCCGCGAGCCCCGCGCCCCCCGTGAACCCCGTGCCCCCGCAGTCGGCGTCCCACAC
>JAGCSD010000168.1 GCA_017964345.1 Clostridia bacterium | reverse complement strand
TTACCTGCGGCGTCCTTTTCATCACACGGATATACTTGTCCTCTGCTTTGTTGCGTTTCGCTTCTTCGTCGCTCATGTGAGATATTTCCGCAACATTTTCTTCAAACGAGCGATTGTTCATTACAGAAAAACGAATTTCTATCGGCTCTGTCTTTTCCTCCCCCGTTTTCACCGCTTCCTGCGTGCCTTTATCCCCTGCTTTCACATCTTGATACGCCTTTGTCAGCATTCTTTCGGTATTCAGGAGCTGGTACGTCATCTTATCCCCGCGCAGGCGCGCCATCATCCGGCGCAGGAAGTCGCGCAGGACCCGATACCATTTCGGTTTAGCGGCAATCTGCTCAAACAGCGCTTCGGTGCGCGCCTGGGCTTCCGCATCCTGCTTCATTGTGCCGGCGAACACCACCTGCGCTACGAAGTCAGCAAAGATATCCGTATCGTGGTACGCCGCGTGCGCGGCTTGCCGTTTTCATTCCCTTTTGTTATACCGTAAACAGCGCATAAAACCGGGCAAAAAGAAGCACAATACTTTACAGCCGGACATGTCCGCGGGGGCAATTTACAAAAATCGCGCGAATTTCGCCAAAACCGTTTGACAGAACCGGCGTTTTATATCATAATAACAGCATGAGGCGAGATGAACGCACATCCGTTCGGATTCAACTCCCATCGTTTTAATCAGCAGAAACGTGAAACACAAAACAGGAGCGATAAGAATGATCAAGTATAGTTCTGAAAAGGAGTTCCGCTACGACGTGGAAGAGAGCGCAACGCCTGTTATCGTGGATTTCTATGCCGATTGGTGCGGTCCCTGTAAGATGATCCAGCCGGAGCTTGAAAAGCTGGCGGAAGAGGGCGTGAAGATCGTCAAGATCAATGTGGATGAAAACAATCATCTGGCGGAACGCTTCGGCGTTCACAGCATTCCCTGCATGATTCTGTTTGCCGACGGCGAGCCGCGCAAGACGATCATCGGATTCCGTACCAGTCAGCAGTTGAAAGCTCTGCTGGCTGAAAAAGACGCGTAATAAACGCGGGAAGATACAAGAAAATACCGACTGAGATCAAGACAAGATCGTTATCTCAGTCGGTATTAGCATTTCTATAAGAAGTCTGTTTATTCCGCAAACGGAGCTTTCAGCGCACACGTCAAAAACCCTTCCAAAGAGTCCCGATCACTGGCAGTCACGGAAGAAAACCCGTAAAACCGCATCAGCTCCGCCAGCAAACAACCGCCGTACACGATAATATCCGCGCGCGGCGCAAACGCGCCGGTGTAGCGCTCGCGCTCCTGTGCCGTCATTTGCGCCAGTTTGGAAAGCTCTTCTTCCAACGCGCTCAAAGACAGTACAAAATCCTGCACGGCGGAAGCGTCATACTCCTTCTTGCCTTGCACAAGCGAAGCGAAGGTCGTGGGCGTTCCGCTGACGCCGATCAGCTTTTTCGCGTTTTTCAGCGGCAGGACCTGCCCGTAAACGGGAACGAATTCTGACAAAACATAGTCCCTGACCGGTTGCGTGTTCACCCGCCCGTCCGCCGAGGGGAACAATTCTTTCAACCGCACACAGCCGATCTTCAGGGACAGCGCGCGCAGCGTTTCGCCGTCGCGCACGATCATTTCCGTCGAGCCGCCGCCGATATCCAGTACGGCGCAGTCGTCCTTACCATCCGCGGCGCCGACGTAGGCGATTTTTCCCTCCGCCTCGCCCGGCAGAACGGTCAGTCTTTGTCCGGTGCGCGTCAGCACCGCCCGGCAAAACGCATCCCGGTTTTCCGCCTCCCGTACCACGGCGGTCGCGTACAGAAACAGGTTTTCGTCCTTCACGCCCGCCTCGCGCGCCGCGCGGACAAAAGATTCCACCGCCGCGAGCGTGCGCTCGACCGGGGCGCTTTCGAGATGATGCGTGCGGGTGATGCCTTCGCCGAGCCGTGTGGTCTGCAGGTCTTTGAGGATGCTTTCCTGCTTGTCCCCGTTTACGTCGGCAAGATACAGGCGGCAGGAGTTCGTGCCGATGTCGATCACTGCGTATTTCATGGTTCCACCACGTCGATGCGCGTTTCACCGTCTTCAACCATACCGAAGTGCGAACGCATATAGCGGCTGATATAATCCAGCGTGTTTTTGTCTTCTATTTCTCGCAGAAGCGCCTGGTATTCGGCTTCTAAGCGCTCGTTGTTTTCTTTCATGCGGGCGATTTGCTTGTTCTGCGAGGAAAGCACGATGCTTTGATTGATCAGCATATAGCCGAAATATGCCAGCAACGCTATAAGCAGAATCAAGCTGAGCAGGCGCAGGGGAGAACGTTTTTTAGTTCGCTTTTCCGCCATCTTCAACCCGCCCTTCTTTCCGCGTTTTTTGTTTGCAGTATTCATATACATTATACCGAATCCGCGTCCAAAAGTCTATGACTTTTTTCAGAAAAAAACCAAGGGAGAAATGCGCCGCGCCGTTGCCGATCAAGAGCGCCGCCGCCTGATATAAGCGAAAAACGCCGGCATTGCCCGCGTAAAGCGTGCAGGCGGAGGAGGCAAAGAAAAAAAGCGCAAACAGAATATCCGCCGTGATCGTGAAAACAGGTCTGCCTTTGCGGCGCAGAGTATAGAGCAGTGCGTAGAAGACGCCTTGCACTGTTCCGCAGCAAAAGAAGAGCAAAAACAGGGGCGCCTGCCGGCTTGTTTCAAACAGCATCAGCGGAACAAACGGGACAGAAGACCGTCCTTGCGGTCGGCGTCGGCGTATTCCAAGCCTGTGATAAAGCCGTCCACGACCAATACGCCGTTATCAAGGTCCAGCCGTGTAATGTGCAGTCCCTGCCCGAGAACCGTGACGGTGCTGTTCTCACAGCGGGCGCAGACCTCGCCTTCGTCAAAGCTTTCCATGCGCACGATGCCTGTGATACTGATGCGCTCACGGTTTTCGATATTCACACTGCTTCTTAAAACCTGTGTGGTCCTGACCAGTTCATTCATACCGCATTTCTCCTTTCGCTTTCACCCTATGTCCGCCGAACGTATTTTATTCTTGCAAAGTTTCCCGATTTATATTATAATATAGAATTATGAATTACACCATTCTTTTGCCCGATGAAGAAGCGACCGTCCGTTTGGGCGGATCCATAGCCGCGCATTTGAAAAGCGGTGCGTTTATTGCGCTGCGCGGCGGGCTCGGCGCGGGAAAAACCGTGCTGACGCGCGGACTGGCAAGGGGGCTTGGCGTCCGCGAACGCATTGCCAGCCCGACTTTTACCGTTATGAACCGCTATGAAGGCGATAAAGTGCTTTGCCATTTCGATTTATATCGCGTGACGGAGGAAGACTGTCTGCAGGCGGGCTTCGACGAATATTTCTTCGATCCTGCCGTTGTTTGCGCGGTCGAATGGAGCGAGCGGCTGACACAGCTTCCCCCGAATCTTTTGATCGTGGAATTGGTGCCGACGGGCGAAAACACGCGCACGGCGCACATAAAAGACGAAGGAAACGTGTTGGACGGCATTTTGGATGAAAAACAGGCGTCCGCCTGCATACAATAGAAGGAAGCATCATGAAGATTTTGGCGATAGACACCTCCGGGCAATCCATTTCCTGCGCGATCACGGATAACCAAACGATCCTTGCCGAGCTGTTCCGGCGCACCGGCGCCGTGCATTCGCGCGCTCTTCTGCCTTTGCTCGATCAGGCGCTGGCGCAGACGGGGCTTTCCGTTCAAGACATGGACGCGCTGGCGTGCGTGGCGGGACCGGGGTCGTTTACCGGCGTGCGCATCGGCGTTTGTACGCTCAAGGGGCTTGCTATGGGGGCGAACAAACCTTGCGCGGCGGTCAATACGCTGGATTGTCTGCGGGAAAACCTTCCGTTTGAAACGCGCGTCTGCCCGATCCTTGACGCGCGGCGCGGGGAAGTGTATACCGCCGTATATGAGCGCGGTGCGCGTGTGTGCGGACCGGACGCGCTCAACGTGGAAGAACTGGCGGCGCGTCTGGCGGGAAAAGACACGGTCTTTTTGGGCGACGGCGTGCCGGTATACAAAGAAAAACTGACGGAACTGCTCGGCGATCACGCGTTGTTTGCTCCGCCGCAGTGCGGGCAGACGCGAGCGGTTTGTGCCGCGTTGATTGCCGCGCGGACGCCCGAAGCGTGGGCGAGTGCGGCAGCGCTGGATGCTTTTTATCTGCGTAAGCCGCAGGCGGAGCGGGAATATGAGATA
>JAGCSD010000167.1 GCA_017964345.1 Clostridia bacterium | reverse complement strand
GATCGCGCGATCCGGTTTCCCTCGCCTGCACGCTGGCGTAGCTCAATCGGTAGAGCAGCTGATTTGTAATCAGCAGGTTGCGGGTTCGAGTCCCATCGCCAGCTCCATAAAAAAACCGTTCCTCCCGGAACGGTTTTTTAATATTTGTCCGATGATTTTTCAGGAATATCCGCTTTCTCAACGTCTGCGCCCATTTATAAGCAGAACAAAACGCAGAAGCTGCATCAGAGAAACCGCCAGTGCCGCCACATATGTCATCGCGGCGGCGGACAGCACGCGTTTGGCGCCTTTCAGCTCGTCCCCGGCAAGCAGACGGTTTTCCTCTATGCAGGCAAGCGCGCGACGGCTGGCGTTAAATTCCGTGGGCAGTGTGATCAGTTGAAACAGCGCACTCAGCGCAAAACAGAGGATTCCGATATACGCCAAAAGAATCCATTGCTCGCCAAACGTTGTCAACAGGAAACCTCCGATGATCAGCGGCAATGCCAACTGAGAGCCGATACGCGTGACGGGCAGGATCGCCATCCGGATTTTCACGGGCGCGTACTGATCGGCGTATTGCATCGCGTGCCCCGCCTCATGGCAGGCAATGCCGATCGCCGCGGTTGACGTGCTGTTATACACATCCTCGGACAGCGCGATGCCGTTGGTCTTCGGATCGTAATGATCCGTCAAATTTCCCTGTATGGGATATACCGATACGTTCTCGATCCCCCGGCTTTTCAGCACGGCACGCGCCGCGTCCGCACCGGTTATACCCCGGGCGTTGCGTGTATTTTTGTATTTCTTAAAGGTTGTATTAACATGTGCGCTCGCCCACAAGGCGAAAACCACCGCGGGCAGAACCAATATTACATACGTCCAATCAAAATACATCTCGTCCACTCCATCTTCTCTAATGTAAAGGCGGTTGCTTACGCGCCCGCGCGTTTCGGTTCCTCACACTTTTCTCTCAAACTGTTTTTTGCATACGCGGCAGTTGACTTTAATTTTTCCTTTTCCTTTCGGTACACGGCAGTAGCCTTTGCAGTGCGGACAGCGCAAATAACGGTACGTTTTGCGTTCGCTCCAGCGTTTTTTACAGAAGCGCGCCCATGCGCGAATTTTTTCGGTTTTGGCAAGATAACGATGGTTTTCCATGACACGCCGGTTGATATTCTTAGAAAGCGCGCGGTAGAAGATCAGTCCGGTCAGCGCCAAACTCAAAACGGAGCAAACGAAAGACGGGATACGCGGCAGAAACAGTCCCAGAGCGGACAGCGCGATCGCCAAGACAAGCAGATGCTTCCCCAGTTCATCCACACCGTAACGCCCATACATGAATTTAATAAACCGATCCCGAAATCGCATGTGATTTCCTCCTCCGTACTTTCATATTTTACCCTATTTGTTTGAAAAACATAGGGCGTACAAGTGAAAAGTCAATCACAAATGCGTTTTTTTCATTTTTTCCATTGCCGCTTTTTCGATACGGCTGACATACGACCGGGAAATGCCCATGCGTTTTGCGACTTCGCGCTGCGGAAGCGGTTCACGCCCGCCCAACCCGTAACGCAGGATTAGGACGCGCTTTTCTTTTTCCTCCAGCGTTTCGTCCATCTTGCGAAGCATGGCGCGTACGCGAAATCGCGTTTCCACATCTTCCGTGAGCTCCGGTTCATCGCTTTTCAGAATATCGATCAACGTGACTTCATTGCCTTCGCGGTCGCATCCGACGGGATCCTGCAAAGACACTTCCTGTTTGATCTTTTTGGAAGAACGAAGCACCATGCGGATTTCATTTTCAATACAGCGCGCCGCGTAGGCGGACAAACGGCGCCCTTTTTCGGGCTGAAATGTTTCCACCGCTTTAATCAAGCCGATAGATCCCACGGAAATCAAATCGTCCTGCTCACACCCGCAGGCGCGATACTTTTTGGCGATGTGCGCCACTAAACGCATATTATGTTCAACCAGCACATCCCGCGCCCGGCGGTCACCGTCGGCAAGCCGTGCAAGCGCCGCCGCCTCTTCCCCCGCTGTCAGCGGCTTGGGAAACGCCGTGTGCGTGCGAATGTGCCCGACAAGGAAACGGAGTCCGCCGAGCAAAGACAACAGCCACATCATCTTCCGCATCTCCTTTTTTGACAGTTTGCTACAATATATGCAGACTTGCCGGCGTGCGTGACAAAAAAGGACAAGAGAAAACCTCTTGCCCTTTTTATACTGTGTAAAAACAGCGTTCAGCGCAGGATTCGCGTTTTGCCGATCAGCGGCAGTTCCTTTGCCTTGCCTCTCAGTGTGTTGACAAGCCCGAATCCCACGCAAAAGATCATACCGGCGTAAAGGATCAGAAGCAGAATCAACCGCAAGGTACGCAGCAGCATACTGTCAAACTGCACCGACAAAATATGCGACGCGAGAATGAATACCCCCATTATCATTTCATCAATCAGAAGCACCAGTCCCTGATTGGCGTGGAATCGCGCGAAGCGCGAGTCGGGCGCGCCCAAAAGCGGCATAACGAACAGAAATCCCACATAGGCAAACGCCGCAATGCCTTTGTTATCTCGAATGTCGCGCGGATCAAACTCAGCGGTTTTATCCATTTCCTTTACCTCCCTGCCGGTATTATCCCGTTACTCCGCAACTGTCTGTTCCATGTCAAAAAAACAGCAGTACATTTTCCGGCGGGCATAGGATAGCGTTTCCGTTCACATTTTTCAACGCTCTCCATACGCCCGATCTCATCGCGGATGCCGCTTAATACGGCGAACACACTGCCGCGGCAGATCTCATATTTCTCTTAAAAAGAAGCCGTGTTTATATCACATTCGCCAAAAAGCGCCGCAATCCCTCCGGATATTCCGTTACACCGTCAAGCCCGGTATCTCCAAGCTTGAGCAGCTTATTTTCTCCATGATAATCGCTTCCTGCGGTAACAAATAAACGGTATTGGTCGGCAAGAAACAGCGCCTCATTCCTCAGTTTGTTTGAAAAACCCGAATAGTACGCCTCAATCCCCTGCAAGCCGTATGCGATCAGGCGACACAGCCGTTCTTGCATTTCTTCACCGAGAATCAGCTCGTCGCCGCTTCCGAAAAACGGATGCGCCAGTACGGGAATGCCGCCGCCGGCAAGAATCCCCGTGATCGCTTCCTCCGGTCTTACGTATTCGTCAGCAAAGTGCAGGCGGTTAAGATAATGATTGATCGCATCCTCTTTCGTATCGGCAAAGCCGTACTTCACCATCAAATTTCCAATGTGCGGCTTGCCGGGGTTGTCAAGTTGCAAAAGCCGAGCGATCTCTTCCTCCGGAAAGGAAAAACCGAATTCCGCCTTCAAAAAGTCCAGCCTCGCCGCAACCTTTCTCATGCGCAGGGCGTGCCCATGCCGAACGACGCTCTGCACGGCGTCGCTCGCGGGATCGAATCCGTATCCGAGGATATGATACTTGCCTTTTTCGTCCTTGCAGGAAAACTCGACGCCTTGGATAAAACGGGGATCGTCCTCGCGCAGAAGCGAGCGGATAATCTGTCCTCCCTTTACCGCGTCGTGATCGGTGACGGCAAAGACGCCAATTCCAGCCTCCCGCACCTTTGCAAGCAACTGCAGCGGCGTGTCGGTACCGTCGGAAACAGTCGTGTGTATATGAAGATCGATTTTATCGGGCAAGTCCGCCATACACCGCACACGCCCCATCAGATTTTCTTTTTTAGCGTCAGAATGTTCTGACCATTCTTATATTCGTATGACACGTCGTCCATAATCTTTTTCGTCATAAAGATGCCCAATCCCCCGATCTCCCGCGCCTCGGCGGAAAGCGTTACGTCGGGATCCTGTTTTTTTAATGGATCGTACGGAATACCCCTGTCCATAAAGGTGATCGTGACCGTCGCGGGATCTCCGGATACTTTCACCGTGGCTTTTCCTTGGTTCGGTGCATAAGCATATCGTGCGATATTGACGAAGATCTCTTCCACGGCGAGGTCGATCTGCATCTGCGGCTTTACGGGACAGGCGACCGACGCAAGAAAAGAATCGACAAAGTCCAGCACCGTTTGCATATTGTCAACGGACGCATCTACTTCCAGCTCATTCGGATTAGATTCCTCTTCTATCGTCACATCAAAGCTCAGAGAATCCACCTGCGGTAAAAGCGCGATCAGCCGTTCTTTCCAAAGCGCGATCAGATCGGGTTCAGCCTGATGGCGGTTGCCCCAATCGGTCAGATAAGCGTAAGACAGGCAGCGGACTTTGTCTTCAATCGTTTTAAGATCCTCTTCATCCTGCGTATTGAAATACGCTTTAAGACTCTCCTGCCAGAATCTTCGGGCCGTTTTTTGGTCAAAGCCCTGGAATTTCAAAATGACCGCGGGATCGTTTTCCGAATACCCGATATAGGAATTATACATACGCATCAGGTCAAAGATCGGATGTCCTACCGAAAGGGTGTCCATATCGATCACCAGCACCTCATCGCCGGCAAGCACAATGTTTTTCGTATGATAATCACCGTGGATCATGCGGTCGCTCTCGGGAATGGCTTCCGTCATACGCACCAGTTTTTCGCCCAAGTCTTCCGGCAGTATATCTTTGGTTCTTTGAACGGCTTTGAACACTTTGTCTTTGATAGGCGGCAGTTTTCCGTCAGGCACCGTAATACCGTGTATTTTCTTGAGCATTTTGATATATTCGGAAACGCACCAATCAAAGCGTTCCGGTTCGTTTGCCAGAAGCTTGGAGAACGATTTGGCGTTGAGCAGTTCGAAAACCGAACCGTAACTGTTTCCAACCTTTACAACGTCGTAGGAAATCGCCGTCGGCACACCGAGGATCAATGCCAAGCGCGCTACCTCGCGCTCATGTTGAATTTCGGAAAGCGCGTCGGCATTTTTATACGTTTTGACGACGTTATCGCCGTCAATGCGGTAAACTTTCCCGTTAGCGCCCTCGCCAATGACCTCGCATCCTTCCACAGAAACGACGCGATACGCCTTTTCCACGGTCATCATTTCGGTGAAACCGGTCATTTCAAAAATTTCGTAAACCTCGGAATTTACGCCGGAGATCGTTAATTCCGGGCAGAGTTTTTTCAGACGCAGGATTACGCGAAGTCCCGCGCTGGATATGTAGGTAAGATCGGATGCGTCAAGACGGATGGCAACGTTGCCTTTTCCGGCAAGCTGTGATAAGATATTTTGCTCTGTCTGAGCGGCGTTCCCGGAATCGATTCTTCCGGTCAATACAATTTTTACGATATTGTCTGTCATAGTATTATCTCCGTTCTTTGTATTCCATGCAAAGCATAGTGAGATCGTCAAACTGCTCCGCGTCTTTGACGAAATCGTCAACGGCGGCGCGCACGTGTTTCAATATTTGCTCAGGCTCGGCTGTATTATCAAGATTGAGCGCGGCGATCATGCTGTCCGTTCCGAACATCTGTCCTTGCGCGTCGGTTGCCTCGGGCACGCCGTCGGTATAGAAAAACAGCTTGGAACCGGGTTTGAGCATAAGTTCGTATTCCTTATATCGTGCGCCGTCCATGCCGCCGATCACAAAACCGTGTTTATCTTTGATGAGCTCAAACGCGCCGTCGGGATTCTTCAGAACCGGGTATTCGTGACCGGCGTTGGCGGCGGTCAGCCTGCCCGTGGAGATCTCTAAAATACCGAGCCATACCGTAACAAACATTTCTTCCCGGTTGTTGGAGCAGATCGCCGCGTTGGTATCGGTCAGAATCTGTGCTGGACTTTTCCCCATCATGGCGTTGTTGGCTAAAATGATCTTGGACGCCATCATAAACAGCGCCGCCGGTACGCCTTTGCCGGACACATCCGCTATGACCATGCACAGATGATCATCGTCAACGAGGAAGAAGTCATAAAAGTCGCCTCCGACCTCCTTGGCGGGATCCATCGTCGCGTAAATATCAAATTCCGGGCGATCCGGAAACGCGGGATAGATATTCGGCAGCATATCCGCCTGAATGCGCGTGGCGAGATCCAATTCGGATTCGATGCGCGCGGTTTTCATATCTTTTTCGTGCTGGGTGATCACCATACTGCGTCCACGGCGGGCAATATTACAACTGATAACGGAAGTGATGGAGAACATGAGCCACTTGGGAAAATAGTCATATAGCAACGTGTTGAAAATGAGCATTTCGTCGCTCACCCCGGCGTTCAGAATCGCATCCCCCAAAAACCCGCCGGTTGCGATCATTTCGGTTCCTTTGGGCATAGTGACAATATTGAGATTGATCAGTCCGTGTGTGGCGCCCCAAAAGGACGAACAGAAAAAGATAACCGTCGTCAGGATCGAAGTAAAAATAGTCAATTTACGTGAAAAATAGCGGCTGCTGAACACCACGGGCAAAACCATCAGGATTGCCGCTTTGTGCGTGAGCATACTGTCGAGCCGTGCGTATACGACCACCATGCCGACAAGCAACAGGGGTTTCAGCCACCACGCGTCATGTTTGACGATCCTGCAAATCACGAACAGAATCAACACCTCCACGATCGCCTGGATAGTGCTGGAATACATAAGCTCCCCCGACAAAGGGAACACATTTGTCATTGTCAAGATCAGAATCAAGACCAGGATCGATCCGCTGCACAAAAGCATCAGTGCGCCGAGGCGGTTTGCCTGCACTTCCGTTTCGTGGAACATGGGATCGGTCGTCATCTTATTCTGCAATCGCTTCCATAAAGAAGACGGTTTATCCTTCATATCATGCCTCCGTTATGCAATATTCAAAATATCCGCTGTTTGTTGTCAAATATACTCATTACATTATATCCGAATGTTTAAATGTTTTCAAGTAGTTTTTTCTCTGTCTTTCCCTACATCATAAAAAAGATTCAGAAACTTACCAATCCCTAAAATTTTCAAAAAAATGCTTGCCAAATCGAGAAAGATGCTATATAATAGTCCCGTTCAAACAGATTCGCTGATGTAGCTCAGTAGGTAGAGCGCATCCTTGGTAAGGATGAGGTTCACGAGTTCGACTCTCGTCATCAGCTCCAAAAGGTGCTGCTCGTCGGCACCTTTCGTTATATGTGGAGTGTAAGCCATGGTAAAGATTTCTACGTTGTTTTTATCGGTTCTGACGCTGTTCTGCTTTATGATTCCCGGTTTCTTGCTTCGCAAAGCAAAACTGGCAAACGAGAACTTCGCCAAAGCCCTGTCGATCTTCACCCTGTATGTGGCGCAGGTCGCCATGCTGTTCCACGGGTTCCTTTTC
>JAGCSD010000166.1 GCA_017964345.1 Clostridia bacterium | reverse complement strand
GTCTACGCCAAGCACGTCTTTGCGCCGCGCGATATAGCGGTGCAGGGCGGGAAACGCGCCGTGTACGGCTTCGATCAGCCCGTCATAAACGACCTGAGGAATATTGCCGCCGAACAGCGCCGCTTCACGGGCACCGGAAAACCCGCGGATACGCGCGTAAAAGACGTCTTTCTTGACGTTCGCCGCATAGAGCGACGCCAGCGTGTTGATGTGCGCGCGGATCGCCCCGTACATGGACTCGTATGCCTGTTTGCGGACGGAACGGTCGCGGTTTTCCAAAAACAGCCCGTACCGCCCGTGGGAAAGCTCGGTTTTCGTGCCGTCGGGCAAGGTGATCGGGGTAAAAGTCAAATCGACGTTGTTTAACATCGTGAACGTATTCTGCGGCGCGCTTGCCATTTCTCCGGAAAGCGCCAGCAGACGTTCTTCTTTTTCCGATAAAATGTGCTGTTTTTCCCGCACGATTTCGGAAAGCGTAAGAGAGTGATCGGCAAATGCCGCATCCCGGCTCCAGGCAAGCAGTGTTTCATCCGGCAGAGCGGTCAACTCGGGCGTTACAAACGCGATCTCCGCTTCCGCCTGCGTCAGAAATGACAGCGCACGATCGACCATCGACACGCTTTGCGCGTCGCTGTTGTCCAAATCGCGTTTCATTTTGGCATACACGAACAGGCGCTCGCTGAGCAATTCGGTGTCATGCGATTCTCGGAAGTATTGCAGGAGCGTTTCTTTTTCATGCAGTTTGCCGCGAAAACGCTGCAAGGCGGGCAAGGCTTGTTTCAGCGAGGAAAAACCCTCTTCCCATGCTTCGTCGGACGGAAACAGCGCGCTTAAATCCCAGCGGTACCGCTCGTTGATCTCATGGCGTTCTTTTACCTGACTCATAGTCGTTTCCTCATTGCTTGATATGTCCGTTACAGATCTTGGCAACGGTGCGGGCGATGGCAAGTGCGTAACGGTCGATTTCCTGCACGTTGTCACCCTCTAACATGACGCGGATCAGCGGCTCGGTACCGCTGGCGCGGATCAGCGTGCGCCCGTGACCGGTCAGTGCTTCCTCCGCTTTGCGGATTTCGTCCAGGATGGCGGGATCAGTTTTGTAGAGATCTTTTTTTTCGTTTTCCACCTCTACGTTGACCAACACCTGCGGCAGGTTCTTCATATCCTTGGCAAGCTCGCTCAGCTCCTGTCCCGCCAGCACTTTGGCGCGCAGAAGCTGCAGGGCGCTCATCATACCGTCGCCGGTCGTATTGAACTCGCGGAAGATGACGTGCCCGCTTTTTTCGCCGCCGAGCGTATAGTCTTTTTCCAGCATTTTCTCCAGCACATAGCGGTCGCCGACACCCGTTTTTTCCAGCGTCAGCCCGTTCTGATCGGCGAAAATGTCAAGACCCATATTGCTCATGACCGTGCCGACAATCGTGTTTTTCTTCAGTCTTCCCTCGTTTTTGAGCATTCTGCCGCACACGGCGAGCACATGGTCGCCGTCGATTTCCACGCCGCGCTCGTCGCAGGCGATCAGGCGGTCGGCGTCGCCGTCAAAGGCAAGTCCCACATCCGCGCCGATTTCCCGCACCAGCTCGCAGATGCGCTCGGGGTGGGTGGAACCGCAGTTCTTATTGATATCGGTACCATCGGGCATGAAGTAGAAAGGATAGACCTCGGCGCCCAGAGAGCGGAAAAGCTGCGGTGCGATCTCGCTGGAAGCACCGTTGGCGCAGTCCAGCACCACCTTGATGCCGTCCAGTCTGACGTCCAAAGTTGAAACGAGAAAGCTCATGTATTCGTCTTTGGCGTGCTTCATATAGATGCTTCTGCCTACTTCCACGCCGGTGGGGGAGGGCATTTCACCGGATTCGATCAGCTGTTGGATCCGGTCCTCCGTTTCGTCCGGCAGTTTATAGCCGTTGGAGTCAAAAAATTTGATACCGTTAAATTCCACCGAATTGTGGGAAGCGGAAATCATGACGCCCGCGTCCGCTTTGTAATAGCGCGTCAGATACGCCACACCCGGTGTGGGCACGACGCCCGCGATCAGCGCGTCGGCACCGACGCTCATAATACCCGCGATCAACGCGGATTCCAGCATGGTACCGGAAATGCGCGTATCGCGCCCGATCAGAATTTTCGGACGATGAATGTCACTGGTCAGTACCGTGGCGCCGGCGCGACCCAATTCAAACGCCAATAGAGGCGTTAACTCACTGTTGGCGACACCGCGTACTCCGTCGGTGCCAAACAGTCTTGTTTGGCTCATGTAATCAATCCTTTCGTTTTTCTTCTGCAATCAGACAAGCATTGAAGAACGGCTGTGCGCGAAACTAAAATCAAGACGAGAGTTTGTATACAGCCTTTCTTTCTTTATTACAGTATACCACAAAGTTGTGTTTTTCGCAACAGGATTTCCTGTCGAATAGGGTATGGGGAAATGCGCTTTTTCGGCATCCGGTCATGATACAACGCTATAGACTGTGCTTGCATAACGAAAACGGGGAATAGGGAGAAGAAGCAAGCGCGTCGGTATATTCAGGATGAATCTTGACGCGCCGGCACGTTCTTTGCGCGGTTGACTTTTTCACTTTTGCCGGATATAATAGTATAGAAAACCGAACAAGCAAGGAGAAACGGTATGGCAGGAAAGAGAACGGCGTTGTTTTTGACGTTCCTGAAAATCGGCGCGTTTACATTCGGCGGCGGGTACGCGATGATCCCGCTGATCCAGCGGGAGGTCGCCGAACGCAAAAAATGGGTGACGGAAGAAGATATTTTGGAGATCGTGGCGATTTCCGAAAGTACGCCCGGACCGATCGCCGTCAACACCGCCACGATGGTGGGCTACCGCGTCGCCGGGTTTTTTGGGGCGTTTTTTGCCACGCTCGGCGTGGTTCTGCCGTCGTTTTTGATCGTGCTTGCGCTTTCCTATTTGCTGGACGCCGTTAAAGATCTTCAGGCGGTGCGATATGCGTTTTTCGGGATCAAGGCGGCTGTGCTGGCGCTCTTGGTGCGCGCGTTGTGGACAATGTTTCGCCAGAATAAAAAGGGATGGTTTGCCTATATCGTCATGGCGCTTTC
>JAGCSD010000165.1 GCA_017964345.1 Clostridia bacterium | reverse complement strand
CCGGACCGTTGCGGAACAAGCGTTCCTGCAGCGCCGTTTTGTAATCCGCCGGACGCTCCTCGGGATTGGCGATCACCTCGGAGAGGACCGACAGAATAACGCGGGACGCGTCCTCAAAACCGCCGTCCAAATACACGGCGGCAAACACCGCCTCCATGGTATCGGACAATACGCTTTTTTTGTGTGCGCCGCCTGCCGCCGCCTCTCCCGCGCCAAGCCGAACGAACGCATACAGTCCGATCTTTTCCGCCGCCGCAGACAGCGGTTCTTCCGACACGATGGACGCGCGCAGACGCGTCAGCCGTCCTTCATCATAATGGGAAAAAGTGCGGAATAAATACGCGCTGACGACGTGTTCCAACACAGCGTCGCCCAAAAACTCAAGACGTTGATTGTGTGGTGTTCCATGCTCTGACGCATACGAAGGATGCGTCAACGCCAGCTCCAACAGGGACGGATCCCGGAACCGATACCTCAGAGAATCTTCTAACTGTTTCATAATCCGATAAGGGGCGCGGGCAGCCCGAAGATGAGCATACCCGCGCAAAGTATTACTTCTTTTTCTCGATGTAAGCCACAATGTCGCCCACGGTATGCAGGCTTGCCAGATCGTCTTCATCGATGTCGATACCGCTCTTTTCCTCGACCTCTAAAAGCAGCGTGGCAATGTCCATGGAATCGGCTTTCAGATCCTTGACCAAGTCGCTTTCCGGCGTAATGACGGCGGGATCCAGGTCCAGCAGTTCGGCAATTTGAGTTCTGACTTCTTCAAACATTTTCGTTTCCTCCTAAAAAATAATAAAGACGTGAATCTTTTGTTATTCTTGAACGGTCATCACGGGAATATTCTGTTTGATCGTTCCCACAATGTCCGCGTTCACCATTTTGATCGCCTGATCGACGGCAACGACGATGTTTTCTCCCTTGCTTGAGCCGTGCGCCTTAATGACAACGCCCTCTACACCCAAAAGCGGAGCACCGCCGTACGCGTTAGCATCCAGCTTGCGCTTCAGGTCTTTCAGCGCCGGCTTGAGCAGCAGGGCGCCGAGTTTCATCCTCAGCGACGCGGTAAATCCCTTTTTCATGATCGAAAAGATGTACGAACCAAACCCTTCCATGGCTTTGAGCATCAGATTGCCCGCAAACCCGTCGGCGACCATCACATCGACCTTATCCACCAAATCGCGTCCTTCGGCATTGCCGATAAAATTGACTAAGTCCTGTTCCTTGATCAGCCGGAATGCTTCTTTGGTCGCCTCATTGCCCTTGGTATCCTCTGTTCCCACGTTGGCAAGCCCGACGCGCGGACGCGCGATCTCCAGCACCTTTTCCATATAGATACTGCCCATCACGGCGAACTGTGCCAGATACGCCGGCTTGCAATCCATATTGGCGCCGCTGTCGATCAGCATCACACCCTTGTGGCGGTTTGGCAGGATCGGAGCCAGAGCGGGACGGAAAATACCCTTGATGCGCCCGAGGCGAAGCTGCGCGCACGCCAGGATAGCTCCGGTGGAACCGCAGGAAATAAACGCGTCGCCCTGCTTATCCTTCAAAAGCAACTGCCCGACGACCAGGGACGAGTTTTTCTTTTTGCGGATCGCCTCGACCGGGTGTTCTTCCATGCCGATGATCTCCGGCGCGTCAACGATCTCCACACGGTCGCGCGGATACGTATACTGTGCCAGCTCCTGCTCAATACGATCTTTCCGCCCCGTCAGAATCACGGAAAAATCGTCGCGCGCCCGCAGTGCCATGACCGTGCCGCGCACGATCTCCCGAGGCGCGTTGTCCCCTCCGAAAGCGTCGATAATCAGTTTCATGCAAGCTCCTTATCGTGAAAGAATTTCGGCAATATCAAAAAGTTTTTTATCGATCGTTTTCTTCATCGCGCACGCTTCCGTAATGTCCATGTCAATGATCTGATTGTTTTTGATGCCCACGCACCTGCCGCCGATGCCGTCACGAATCAGTTCCATCGCGTGCGCGCCGAACCGGCTGGCAAGCAAAACGTCGCGGGCGCTGGGATTTCCTCCGCGCTGAATATACCCCAAAACCGTGGTGCGGGGATCCATCGTCGTACGCTTTTTGATCTCTTCGGCAAGCGCCGCGCCCTTGGCGGCGCCTTCCGCTACCACCACGATACTGGATGTTTTTCCCGCCTTGCGCCCGATCTCCAGCTTATTGCACAATTCTTCAAAGCTCCATTCGATTTCGGGTACAATAATGTATTCCGCGCCGCCGCACAAACCGGCGTACAGCGCGATATCGCCGCATCTGTGTCCCATGACCTCAATAATGCTGACGCGCTCGTGGCTCGCCATGGTATCGCGGATCTTGGTGATCGCCTCCAACACCGTATTGACGGCGGTATCGAAGCCGAGCGTATAATCGGTATACTGCAAATCGTTATCGATCGTGCCGGGAATACCGATCGCCGGCACGCCCTTTTCCGTCAGCGCGCGACAGCCCCTGAACGAACCGTCACCGCCGATGACGACGACGCCGCGGATATTGTTCGCGCGGATCGTTTCCATCGCCTTTTCAAGACCCTCCTCGGTCTTGAATTCCAAACAGCGCGCCGTGCGCAGGATCGTGCCGCCGCGGTTGATGATATTGCCGACGGAACGATTATCCATCGGAAACACGCCGTTGTTGATTAAACCGTTATACCCGCGTTCGACGCCCATCATGTCAAACCCGTAGTAGATCCCGTGACGCACAACGGAACGAATGCAGGCATTCATGCCCGGCGCGTCGCCGCCGCTGGTCAAAACAGCTATTCTTTTGTTCTCCATATAGTTTCTCTCCTCAGATTGAACCCCAAAGTATAGTAGGTATTATACCATATACTTGTGATTCACGTCAAGTTTTTATCTGTTTTTTTACATTCTCCTGCCCAAAAAGGTCAAAAAGATATGTCATGTTCTCTTTAGACGCATCCACAGTATCTTGCAGAACCTGTTTTTGCTTCTTCTCCGGGTAATAGAGGATCACGCGGTCATCCCCGCCGTGCGACGGCATCCACTCTTTCAAAACGTTCAACGCCTCTTCATTTTCCGGCGTGATGCGCACAAACACATCCGCGCACGCCGGCGCGTCCTCCTGCGCAGGGGAAACAGAGTTGACCAAAATGGTCGGCGTTTCCTCTTCCCGAATGCTGAGCTTGCCGCGGATCAGCACGATCGCGTCCTCATAAATAGCGGAACCGCATTTGGCAAGCGCGGTCGGAAACACGAGCGCCGTGGCGGAAGCATATAGGTCCTCCACCGTCAAAAAAGCCATCATACTGCCGTTTTTTGTCGCATTTTTGCGGATCGCGGTAATGATAACGGTCAGGCTGACATCCTTATTGTCATACGAAAGCGCCTCATCGGTCAAGACATCCGGTTCGTCCTCCACCCTGACCGTCTGGATCTTGGAAAGATCAAAGCCCGCGCGTTCGCTTTGCGCGCGGTAACGCTCCAGCGGGTGTCCGCTCAAATAGATGCCCAAGACCTCTTTTTCCATAGCGAGAAGCTGTAAGCGCGGATACTCCCCGATTTCCCGAATCGTCTGTATCGGCGCTTCGCTGGCGAAAGACTGATCGTCAAACAGCGAGAATTGCCCGGCAAGGCT
>JAGCSD010000164.1 GCA_017964345.1 Clostridia bacterium | reverse complement strand
TGAACTGCATGTGACTGCCCTTCTGTGCGAAATACCCCTGCACGAACGAAACGAAATCTTCAAGCCCGCTCTGCCCTTTCAAGGCCGAGGGATGGAACTTCATGTTGTAGAGCGTGCCGTTGGACGCGATCGTATGATCGAGCCGCGCCACGGAGTTCGCCGCCGCCGTGGGACCGTGTATGTCGCGCCCCGCCGCAGGCGAAACACCGTCCGCCACGGGCGTAAAGGCAAGCCGTCCGTCCGGGGTGGCGCCGGTCTGCGCCCCGAGCGGCACGTTAGCAGACACCGGATACAATCCCGCTTGGAACTGTCCGCCGCGCGGGTTATGATACTGCTCCAGCGTACGGGTATAGGTATAGGCGACGTCGCGCGCAAAGTTATCAAGCTCCGGAATATCGTTGCCGAAGCGATCGAGCGCCTCGATGTCGTCGAGCATTTTCTGATAAAACGCCTTCCTCTCCGGCGAGCAGGTGTTTTTCGACACCTTGCGATAGATCGCCAAAATTTCATCCTGCGACGGCGTATGTCCTTCTTTTGCCATCAGAATTGCCGCTTCCGCCGTCAACTCTTCCGCCTTGTGGGAATCCATATCCTTGCCGTAATTATCGCGCAAGGCGTTGGCAAAATCATCGAGCGTATATTTCTTTTTTTCAAACACGAGCTTGCGGATCGCCCACAGCGAGTCCGCCATATTGGCAATACCGAAGCCCTGCGGACCGGTGAAGTTGTAGATCGCGCCGCCTTCCTGCACGGTTTTCCCGCGGTGCAGACAGTCGTCCACCATACAGGACAGGAACGGCAGCGGACAACGTTCGGCATGCGCCACGTCGATGGAGTTATCCGCGTTGACAAGCATACGGATCATATAATCATTTTGCTGTTTGTAGGCGTCGTAGAATTCGTCAAAGGTTTTCATGGTATGAACGGCCTGCGTTTTCGGACCGACCTGCACGCCCTTGTCCACACCCTGAGAGAAGACCATTTCAAGCGGTCTGCACATATTGTAGAACGCCGCGTCGTGCCAACCCTCGGTTTTTCCCGCTTTTTGCGGTTCCACACAGCCGATAATATTATAATCGCGCGCATCTTCGAGCGTCAGCCCTCGCGAGAGCAGAGCGGGAATAATGACTTCGTCGTTGTAATACGCCGGAAGCCCCACTCCGGTGCGCGTCAGCGTTGCCGCCTTAACCAAAAGATCATGCGAGGAGCAATTCCACACGCGGATGGACAGCGACGGCTGCGGCAGCATAACGTGAAGGGACGCTTCGATGCACATGAATGAAAGTTCGTTCGTGGCGTCGCGCCCGTCGGGCGTTTGCCCTCCGCAGATCAGATTCTGGAACAGCGAATAACCGGCAAAGCCCTCCGCCGACGCCGCGTCGCGGCATTTGTTCAGGTCGTTGAGCTTCACCCAAATGCAGTCCATCAGCTCCTGCGCGAAATCGAGCGTCAGCGTACCCGCTTCATACTCTTTTTGGAAATACGGATACATATACTGGTCGAACCGTCCGGGCGAAATGGAGTGCCCGCTCGATTCGGTCTGGATCAGCATCTGCACGAACCAGAACGACTGGCACGCCTCATAGAACGAGCGCGCGCCGAATTCCGGCACCCGGCGGCAGTTGGCAGCGATGGTTTTCAGTTCACGCCTGCGCGCAGGATCTTGCTCGGAACGCGCCTGCTCGTCCGCTGAATCGGCATAGCGGCGCGCGTAATCAATGACCGCGTCGCAGGACAAAATCACAGCGCGCAGAAAATGACCTTTTTTAGCGAAATCCGCATCGGAAACGTCCATTTTGTCCAGTTCCGCCTGTGCGAGCGCGCGAATACCGGAAAACCCGATCGCCAGTACCTTGTCGTATTGCACGGTCACGTGCCCGACGCCGTTATAGAAATAGTTGCCCGGCGTGAAAAAGTTATGTTCAATAGCAAGCCTTGCTTCCGGAGCCATGTAGTCCGTCGCCAGCTCGCTGGTCGTTTTACCCTTCCAGTAGGCGTTGGCTTCTTTCAGGCGGCGTTTGGTTTCCTCGGAAATATAGAACGGATCAGCGGCACGCTCGGCAACGGTGTCGAATTCGCTTTCGAGCCATTCATAGGAAAATTCGGGAAACGTCTGGCATCCGCGCGGAGCCTTGGTCGCACTTCCGACGATCAGCTCGCCCGGGCGAATGGTGATCGGAATGTTTCGTAAAATATGCGCAAACGCCTTTGCACGGCGCATAACGATCGGTTCCGCCTCGGTCTGTTTATACGATTCGGTCAAAAGCACGGCGCGATCGGCTTCGATCTCCGGCATTTTGGCGAATAAATCCTCCACCAAACGTGTGATGCGTTCGGTTTTAGGCAGCCCCGTTTTTAATCTTTCATCCATGATGGTTTCCCCTCCATACAGAATGGTATACTCTCAGCGTTATTGTACAACAAATCCAATCAAATGTCAATACAAAACAAAGAATTTTTTTGGGTTTTTTCGGTCTTTTCAAAGAAAATCAACAAAGAAGACGTCAAAAACGGACATTTTTAAGAAAAAAGCATCAAAAAGCAACCAAAAATAAAAGCGGAGCGCACGCACACCGCGCGCACTCCGCATGAAAGAGTACGGTATTTAATTGTCCGAGCGGAAATGTTTCATCTGTGCGAAATAAAACACAGCGCCCAATACGATCCAGATTCCCAGCATAATATACGATTCCGTACCGAAATTCACGCCCGAAAGTCCCGGGATCGGAATCAACTGCAAAACCATAAACGCCAACGAGAACGCCACGCCGAGCCACGCCATAATAGCAAGAAGCGGTTTTTTGTCTTTTTCGCGTTTTATGGTGATCAGCGTGGCGGCGCAGGTGAAGAAATATCCGATAGACGCGCCGATAGCGGACATATCGACAAACCAGCCGAGCGCCTCCCGTCCGAGAACGGGACCTGTCAGCGATACCAGCACGCAGAAGATCATAGCGTTTCGGGGGGTGCCGTATTTGGCGTCAACTCTGCCGAACAGCGCGGGAAGATAGCCTTCCTTTGCCATGGAATACATCAGCCGCGAGGACGCAAGATAAAAGCCCATGATACCCGAAAGCACCGCGCAGGAAACGCCGACGCCGACCAGCACTTTGCCGAACACGCCGAGAAGCTCTTCCGCCGCGATCAGAAGCACCCATTCGCCGGCGGCGCACCGTTCAGGCCAGTTTTCAAGCGCCGCGGCGGCAACGGTATTGTTTGAAATGTAGACAAACGCGCCGAACGCGATGGCGATCACCATGATGCCCATAACTTTTTTATAGGAAAACTTGAATTCTTCCGCCGCCTGCGGGATCGTATCAAATCCGACGAACGCCCACGGCGCAATAGCAAAAGTCGCTAAGATGGCGGCAAGCCAGTTTTGGTTTGCCATCGTGTCGGAATAGGTACCGATCTCCTTAAGCGCCGCCTTGTCAAAGCCCCACACGGGCGTAAGGTTGACGCCCTGCGCCTTGGACGAAACAAGCCCCGCAATGAAAAGCGTAAAGGCGCAAACAGCCAACAGCGACGCCAAAATCGTCTGCACAAAGCCCGCCTTCTTCACGCCCAAGATATTCAGGACGCCAAATAAGATCAGCACACTCGCCGCAATGACGATGCCGCCTATAGTCACACTGCTTCCGGCAATTTCATAACCGAGCCCGCCCCAAGAAAGCGCCGTTTTCCCGAAAAGCCCTTCAATGATCAGCGGGATCGCCGTGGAATTCATCGGAACGTTGGTCAAATACGCCGCCACGAGGAACCACCCGCATATATAGGCGGTCGTCTTGCCGAAGCAATGCTTCGTAAACGTAAATTCTCCGCCCGCCTTGGGATATTTGGGCACCATATAGGCATAGCTGAACGCAATGATGACCATGACCAGCGCACCCAACAGCATGGCAATAGCCGTGCCCGCCACGCCGGAATTAGGCAGAAATTTCTTACCCGGGTTGATGAACGAGCCCCAACCGATAATACAGCCGAAAGCAATCGCCCACACGTGCATCGGGGAAAGCTGTCGTTTCAACCCGCCTGCGGTTTCCTTTACTTCTTTCATACGCCTCACTCCTTTTTATTATTTAAGCGAAATCAAATATCATACGTCGGGTCCAACGCCTTAAGTTCGCGGAACGTATCAATTTCCACAATATCCTCTTCGCGGCAGGGCAAAATCTCCACGCGGTAATGCTCCCTGCGGAAGACCAGCGGCACCTGTTCCCAATAGCGCTCGCGTCCGCCCGGCTCTGCAAATACGGACGGAATGTCCTCGGAAAGTTTTTTCCCGTCCTCCTCATCCCAATATGAAATTCCAACCATCTGCCAGCAGTCGATCCCGCCGACCTTTTCTTCTGTGATGATGTTATCCTTTACCGTAAAGCACCAGTCGTCGGTACGGTCTTTCTTGATGGCAAGGAAATCGGACATATAGTGATACGGTTTAATGATGGCATGGTTGCGAATCAACAGGTCAGCCTCAAAAACATACGCTCCGGAAAGCAAATACCGGGCGCACAAAGACGAAGAAATGTTGTTCGCCTCGTTGAAAAGCGGATTCTCCAAAAACCGGATTTGCGGATATTTGTACAGCAGTTGATCAAACTGCTCCGACAGATAGCCGCGCACAATGTAGATTTCCTGAATCCCCGCCTCTAAGCATGCATCGATCAGTCCGTCGATGATACGCACGCCGTGGACGCGCACCAGCGGTTTAGGCGTATTCAGCGTAATCGGCACCAATCGCGAACCGAACCCGGCGGCAATAAAGATCGCCCGTTTGGCTCGGTAGTGTTCCATGACCTCGCGTCCGTGTGCGGTGATCTCTCCGCCGGAAGCAAGTCCACGCTGTGCTAATTCCTTACTCACCCGGTTGATCGTGCCCAGCGAATGTCCCGTCGCCTCTTCCATTTGACGCTGTGTCAGCGCGCCTTTCGCCGTCGCCATCGCTTCCAGCAAATCAAATTGCTTTCTTGTCAACGCCTTGTCCATACGCTCTCCCTCTGTTCCGTTTTCTCTCCGCCGCATCATAAAAATGAACGCATTTTGCCGCCCTTTTCCAAAAAAGCAACACAAAAATGCGCGCGTTCCATTCCCGAACGCCGCAGTGAAATTCCGAACAATTTCTTCCTTTTGTCATTATTCTACTTTCTTCTCCCTTTTTTGTCAAGCACAAATGCTTTTCCCGCGCGCGGCGACGCGCAAATCGCAAATCGACTATTTTTAGAAATTGTTGTTTATAATAACAAAAAACGGCGCATTTTATATCTGCTTTCGTAAAAAGATCCTGACTTCAATAAAAACTTCCTGTATAATCAGAACTGTTGCGCGTAATCAGATTTTGCTTCCTTTTTTTGTTATTTTTAAGAACATATAGAGGGGTTTTCTCTGCCGCTTTTTGCGGCAACCGTACAAGACAGGCGTAAAGCTCTCGGCATGACGCATATCCAGCTTGCGAGTGCGGCAGGTATCAACCGTTCCATGCTGAGCAAATCAGAGTCCGCCGTCTACACCCCGTCCATCGCACAGGCGGAAACGTTGGCATCTGTCTTGCGTTTTGACCTGTCCGATTATTTTCTGCCGGATACGGTCATGCCCGCCCCGCAAAAGCGCACTCTGCGCATACCGTGAAGCGGACCTGATCGTTTTAGCGGCGCCGGCAAATTACGATCCCAAGCAAAACTTTTTTGATTGCTCCGCCGTAGAATCGGTTCTGCGGCAAATTGAACGTGAAACACGCACAGTGAGCAAGAAGCCGGCAGTCATTATCAAATCCACGATTCCCGTTGGGTATACCACCCGCATCAAAACGGTATTTCCCTCTCTTTCGATTCTCTTCAGTCCGGAATTTTTAAGAGAATCCCGGGCGATGTGCCGATCACTTTTGCGGATGCAAGCGGATTGGAACACGATTACGGGTTCACGCCCCGCATTGGCATCCGGGAGGGATTGCGGCGGTTTGTGCAGGGGTATAAGGCATATTAACCTATCCTGATTCCATACAGAAAAAAGACGCTTTTCCCATTTGAGAAAAAGCGTCTTTTTTGTTTTGATCAAAACCAATATTTCTCTTTCGGTCCGGTCACATCGATATCCGGCAGGTTCGGATCGTCTTTCAGCATTTCATACAAATGCGCGGCAAAGTAAATATCGTGGATTGAAATGCCGATGTTGTAGGCTAAAATCCTTTCCCGCGGGTTTTCACGCCCCGGTTTTAACCCGTTCACCACTTCCGTCACCTCAGAAAAATACTTAAATCGGTCGAAATTTTTGAAGTGACAGACATGGGCGGTATCATCGGCAAATACTTTGTCAAAGAACAGGTCACAGTTCGTGAAACCGAGCGTATGGATCGGAACGACCAGAACGCCCTCGTCAAAAGCGTCGTCCGGGCAAAAATTCGTTGGCGCGTAGGTAACGCCGCTGACCACGACATCCGCCCCTTTCACCAGCGATGCACAATCATCCGCATAGGTAAACGTGACGTTCGGGTACGCCTGAAATCTCTCGGCAAACAGCGCTTCCGTATTTTTATAGCGAAGAAGCTTCACCTCGAAGGTTTTATCCGGATTCATCTCCAACAGCATATATAAAGTCGCCCGCGCCACATTGCCAAGTCCCATCATGCCGATTGTCCGATAGCCTTTTTTGGCAAATAACATAATCGAATGCGCGGCGACGGCGCCGGTTCGAAGCGCGGTAATCCGGTCCGCGTTCATCAAAGCGAGATACTCTCCGTTTTGTGCGTTAAGGAGCAGAATGTTGGAATCCAGCGACGGGGCACGCGAGGGATACCGGGTAACCAGTTTTACCCCCTCGTAATCCGCGTTCGCCGTATGCACAAAGCTCGGCATCACGTTGCAGAAAACACCTTCATACGGTTTTATGCTGATCTTGGGCGGCAGGATCGTTTGATCCTTATGCCGAATCATATCTTCCACCCATTGATAATATCGGACTGCCGGAATATTCAATTTCAGCATATCGTCAAATGAAATGATCTTCATGCGGGTCCTCCCTGCGGCAAAATACTCCCGATCTGCCCCTTAGCCGTTAATACACGAATTTTCCGTCCGCCACGTTTTTAAGATGATGACCGTACGGGCTTTTTCCGTAGCGCCGCGCGGAAAGGAGCAGCGTTTCTTTGTCGATCCATCCATTACGGAAAGCAATTTCCTCCGGTGCGGAAATCTTAACGCCTTGCCGTTTTTCAACCATCTGGACAAAGTCTGCGGCTTCGACCAGGCTGTCCATCGTACCGGTATCCAGCCACGCAAAGCCGCGTCCGAGGATCACGCCCTGCAAAAGCCCTTCCTGTAAATACAAATCGTTGAGCGTAGTAATCTCCAGTTCGCCGCGCGCGCTCGGCTTGACTTTTTTAGCTCTTTCTGAAACGCCCTTGGGATAGAAATACAGCCCTGTAATGCAATAGTTCGACTTCGGATGCGTCGGTTTTTCTTCCACGGAAAGAATGTTGCCGTTTTCGCCCAGTTCCATGATCCCGAACCGTTCGGGATCATTGACATAATAGCCGAATATCGTGGCTTGCCCGTTCGCCGCATTTTTTGCCGCGCGGCGCAGTTTTTCACCAAACCCGTTGCCATAGAAGATATTATCGCCTAAAATCATCGTGCAGCAGTCGCCGCCGATGAAATCTTCTCCAAGCAAAAACGCCTGTGCCAGCCCGTCCGGCGAGGGTTGGATCTGATAGCTCAGCGATACGCCGAATTGACTGCCGTCCCCGAGCAGGGCTTCAAACCGCGGTGTGTCCACGGGCGTGGAGATAATCAAAATATCCCGTATGCCCGCGAGCATCAGTGTGGAAAGCGGATAATAGATCATCGGTTTATCGTACACGGGAAGCAGCTGCTTTGACGTGACCATTGTCAACGGATACAGCCGCGTGCCGGCTCCGCCGGCGAGAATAATGCCTTTCATGGAAACCTCCCGTTGTTTATATTTTTGCAGTGGTTTAATTAAAAAGCGTAAAGAGTACACCATCCATACGCCGATTTTGATTATTATAGCATGGAACGTGTCCGTTCGTCAAATGTTTGCCCGAAAACGCGTTTTTTCGTTGCAAAAACACCGGGCAGCACATAGTATACCATGACGGAGAAATTCTCCGAAGCATCGGAAAGGATGGAGAGTATGCAAGAAAATTGCTTGAACGCCGAACAAAAAACGGCTTTGCAGTCACTGCCGCTTGCAAGCGCGTATGTACCCGATCAACCGTACGAAACGCCCGTTTCGCCGGAAGAGGGCTTGCGCATGGGTACGATCTGGCAGACGCTTTACAAACCGTATCGGGAGGGGCGCGTATGACACAACAGGAAATGCTTAAAAAAATGCAGGAAATCAGCTTTACGCTGGTGGAATTGAATTTATTTTTAGATACGCATCCGGAGAACACGGATGCCCGGGCGCAGTACAACCGCTATGCGGAACAGCTTGCCCGCCTGCGGGCGCAGTATAACGCCGCCTACGGTCCGACCATGAATTTCGGGCTTTGCCCGGCGGAAAACGCTTGGTCATGGATTGACGCGCCGTGGCCGTGGGAGAATTAAGGAGGATTCGTCATGTGGATTTATGAAAAAAAATTACAGTTTCCCATCAACATCCGCCGTGCGGATCTCCAGATGGCTAAATTTCTGTTTGCGCAGTACGGCGGACCGGACAGCGAGCTGTCCGCTTCACAAACGTATCTGGCACAACGCTACACCATGCCCACCCCCGAAACAAAGGCGCTTCTGAATGACATCGGTACGGAAGAACTGGCGCACTGGGAGATGCTGGGCACGATGATCTATCAGTTGACCAAAGATGCTTCCCCCGAAGATATGCGTGCCGCGGGCTTAGGCGATTACTATGCCACGCGCGGCAAGGGTATATTCCAGCAAAGTCCGTCGGGCGAAGGCTGGAATGCCGGTTATATCCAGGTGCTGGACGATCCGATCGCCAACCTTGTAAACGACATGGCGGCGGAACAAAAAGCGCGCGCCGCGTATGAACGTCTGATGAACATGACAAGCGATCCCGACGTGATCGAACCGCTCGCCCGCCTGCGTATGCGCGAGATCGTGCATTTCCAGCGGTTCGGCGAAGCCCTGATGAGCCTGCAGAACGCCTGCGCGCACATTTACGCCAAAGGTTGAGAAAAGGGCTTGACAGGTAAGCCGCACGGTGCTATACTTGTTCATGACAAAAGGGAGCTCGATCGACTCGGGCTGAGAGGAAGCCGTTTTCTGCTTCGACCTGTAACCTGATGCGGATAATGCCGCCGTAGGGTCATACCTAATGGACGTTATTTTACCGCGGAGGGAAGAATCCTTCCGCGGTTTTTTCAAGGAGGCTGTTATGAATAAAAACACCAAACGGTTGGTGGAAAGCGCCTTATTGCTTGCCATCGCCACATCATTGGAGCTGATCTCCAAGGCACTGGCGTTTGAGCTGCCGTTCGGCGGGACCATCACGCTGGCGAGTATGCTGCCCGTCATTCTGATCTCGTACAAATACGGCTTGAAATGGGGATTTTTGAGCGCGTTTGTCTACTCGCTCATTCAAATGGCGCTGGGTGCGCGCGTCATTTCCGCCATGTTCCTGCCGGGCGAAGATCAAATGGTTTTGTGGCAGGCGCTTTGCGTATGTCTGCTGGATTATATCGTCGCCTACACCATTCTCGGTATCGGCGGGTTTATGCGGAAAAGAACAAAATCGACCGTCTTGGCGCTGGTATTGGGCGTGCCGGTCGCGCTGACGCTGCGGTATCTGGTACATATTCTCTCCGGTTTTATTTTCTACGGCGCATGGGCGGAATGGTTTTTCTCGCAGGAAGGGTTCTACGCCATCGGGCAGAAGATCCTTGAAACCTTCTCCGGCGCGGGGTTGTCGCTGATCTATTCCGTATTCTATAACGGTTTGTATATGGTGCCGGAAATCATTCTGACGAGCATCGTCGCCGCCGTTCTGGGCAGTGTTTCCGCCGTTAAAAAACTGATCGCGCCGGTGGACGAGCCGTGAGCGCGTGTTTCATCTTCGGCGCCCTGCCGATGCCTTCTTTGCCGGTTCTCCCCCGAAACGGCGACTTCGTGATCGCCGCGGACAAGGGGTTTTCGCAGGCGCGCGCGCACGGGATCACGCCCGACCTCGTGCTGGGGGACTTCGATTCGCTCGGCTTTACGCCGGAAAACGCGCTTTCTCTGCCCGTGCGCAAGGACGAAACGGACGTCGGCTTTGCCCTGCGCCATGCGCGCGAAAACGGCTTTACGGATTGCTTTGTGTTCGGCGCGCTCGGCGGACAAAGCGACCACACGCTTGCCAATCTGCAACATAGCGTTGCGTGCGCAAAAAAGGGAATGCGCGTTATCTTTTTCGGTGAAAACGAAGCCGCCTGCTCGGTCAAAGACGGCGCGCTTGTCTTTCCGCCGGCAAAAGGCAGGATATCCGTGTTCGCTCTGGGCGAAAAAGCGGAGGGCGTGACGCTTCAAGGCTTATCTTTTCCCGTACAAAACGCTGTTCTGTCGCCCGATTTTCCCTTGGGCGTCAGCAACGCGCTGATCGGGCGGGAAGCCGTCGTGCGCGTCAGGCACGGCTGTCTGACCGTACTGTGGCAGGCAAGCATTCTGCCGA
>JAGCSD010000163.1 GCA_017964345.1 Clostridia bacterium | reverse complement strand
GGCTATGATGATATTGGTGGTTTCGTGCAAATACTGCTTAAATCCGGCTCGGATCAGCGCGTCGGTCCTCGTATCGACGGCACTGGTGGAATCGTCCAAAATTAAGATTTTTGGCTTTTTCAGCAGCGCGCGCGCAATGCACAAGCGCTGTTTCTGCCCGCCGGACACATTGGCGCCGCCCTGTTCGATATGCGTATCGTAGCCGTCGGGGAACGATCGGATAAAGTCGTCCGCCTGCGCCAGACGGCACGCCTCCGTCAATTCGTCGTCTGTTGCGTTTTCGTTGCCCCAACGCAGGTTTTCCTTGATCGTGCCGGAGAAAAGCAGATTTTTTTGCAAAACCATCGCCACGGCGGAGCGGAGGGCGTCCATATCGTACGCTTTCACGTCGTTCCCGCCGACAAAGACTTTTCCCTCCGTAGCGTCATAAAGACGGGGGATAAGTTGTACCAGCGAGGATTTGCTCGCGCCTGTTCCGACGATGATGCCGACAGTGGCGCCGGATGGGATAGTAAGGTTGATATCTGCCAGCGCAAATTCCTGCGCCGCGCGGGAGTATTTGAAACCGACTTTTTCAAAGCGGACGGAGCCGTCCGGAACGGTGTAGATCGGGTTTTCCGGATTGGTCAGCACAGGCTTTTCTCCCAAAACTTCCGCGGTGCGTTTGATCGATTCGGCGGAAATGGTCAGGATCACATAGATCATCGATAACATCATAAGCTGCATCATGATCTGAAAGCCGTATGTCAGCATCGCGGAAATCTGCCCGATATTGATATCCGCGCCGCCGCCGGTGATAACGAGTCTTGAACCGACCAGCAGAACAAAGATCATATTAAAATAGATGCAAAGCTGCATAAGCGGGCTGTTCAGCGCCACGATGCGTTCCGCCTTGGTGAAGTCGATGCAAATGTCTTCCGCGGCGCGGGTGAATTTTTCTTTTTCGTATGATTCTCTCGCAAAGCCCTTGACCACGCGCATCCCGCGCACGTTTTCCTCAATGGATTCATTCAGTCGGTCATATTTGCGAAACACGCGCCGGAAAGCAGGCATCGCCACACGGCTGACGAAAAACAGTCCGAGTCCGAGCACCGGTACAATAACCGCAAAGGTCAGTGCCAGCTTGCCGCCCATGACCGCCGCCATAACGATGGCAAAAACGAGCATCAGCGGCGCGCGCACAGCGGTTCGAATCAGCATCATGTAGGAAATCTGTACGTTGTTGACGTCCGTTGTCATGCGTGTAACGAGCGAAGAGGACGAAAACCGGTCTGCGTTTTCAAACGAAAACCGATTGATCTGCTTAAAAAGATCGGTGCGCAGGTTTTTGGCAAATCCGGCGGACGCTTTGGAACAGGTAAACCCGGCAAATCCGCCGCAGAGCAGGGATACACACGCCATGGCGATCAAAAGACCGCCGACAGACAGCACTTCCTGAATCGAAGTCCCCGCCGTCAGACGGTTGACCAGTTCCGCGGTGATAAAGGGAATAAAAACTTCAATCACCACTTCGCCGATAATTAAAATCAATGTCCAAATCGTGGGTGCTTTATATTCGCGTACGCACCGCAACAGCCGTTTGTACATCGTAAAAAACTCCTCCTATGGTAAGATACATACAACTATTATAATACTTTTTCGTTCTTAGTCAATCGAAAACTATTTGCGGATGATAGAAAAACAGCGCCGTCAAAACGACGCGGAAGCAGCATCACGCAAGAAAAAAATTCTTGCGGCAAACGAATTTTTGTGGTAAAATCAAAGTGAATATTACCATGATCCTGTTTCTAAATACGGTGTCAAAATTTCTTTGCTTTTCTGCACTTCATTCTGCCGGGACAGTACGTCGCCTGCGTCCTGTGCGGAACTGCCGTTTTTTTCAAACCTATTTAACGGCATCCTCAGTCACAACAAAAATATAATCGGGTCGTCTATGACGGGCTCTGCGCTCCCATGGCGGTCATTACGCACACTGTACTGATCTTCTCATTCTTCCATGAACAGCATTTGCGCAAAATAAATCAGAACGCGCAGAAAGGGGAATCACATGAATACTGTACACTGCCGGATCAAAAACGCCGCTTTAACCGTAACAAATGAGGTGTTTTCCTACACCTTTGAAGGTGTGGATGATTTCACACAAACGCCGGAAGAGAACGCCGTCATTCTGACACTTACCGGTTCGACCGTATACAGAACGGTACGTTTATGGCGCGATCTGCCGCTTTTTGAAGTGCTTGCTTTTGACGGCACGCCCGCATTTCCGCTTTTGCGCCCGCACTGGCGTGTGCGATCAGTCAAGCTGAACACATTGACCGACGTGCACGACACGTTTGTTACGGATAACACACAGTTTTTATTTGATCCTCGACCGCTTAACGCTACGGGCAATCTTTTTATTCTTGAAAATGATGAAACAGGGGAATGTCTTGTATTCATTCCATTAACGCCGGATTACGTGACGCCGAATCTGCACATTGAAAAGCATCTTCTGACGCTTCAGACCGACTCCTACGGCTTTGTTGCCGGCTTTTTCCGCATTGGCGAGGGCGAGCGTCTGTGCCGTTTGTGGCAAAAGCGTGTTTTGCACACGCGATCGCTTCACACCATGTCCAACACTTGGGGTGATCGCAACTGCTGGCTGCGCGTAAACGAAGCGTTCATTCAGCGGGAAATCGACACCGCGCAAGCGCTCGGCGTGGACGTCGTGCAGATCGACGACGGCTGGCAGAAAGGGAATACATCGGATTGCCGCCGAAACAAAGCCGGTCAGCGCATCTTTGAGGGGGATTTTTGGGACATTCATCCGGAGCGATTTCCGAACGGGTTGTCGCCGCTCTCGGCGTATGCAAAAGAACGTGGTGTGAAGCTCGGACTGTGGTTCGCGCCTGACGCACGGGATGATTTTGCACTTCTGGAACGCGACATAACCGTATTGACGCGCGCCTACCGGGAGTGGGGCGTCCGTTATTTTAAGCTGGATATGCTCTTTATTCACACAAAAAAGGCTTTTGATGCGATGCAAACGCTCCTGAACAGCCTTTATGCGCTCGGCAACGACGTTTCGGTCGAACTTGACGTGACCAACGACAAACGCCTCGGCTTTTTTGTAAGCGCACCGTACGATACGCTTTTTATGGAAAACCGCTATACCAAATGGAGCAACGCGTTTCCGCATCGAACATTGAAGAACCTGTGGCAGTTGTCGAGTTTTGTGCCGCCCGGACGACTGCAAATGGAGATAGTCAATCCGCTTTTGAATCAGGATTGCTACTTACAGGACGATCCGTTTGCACCGGCGCGCTACTCTGTGGACTATCTGTTTGCGTCGGTCATGCTTTCCTGCCCGCTCTTTTGGATGGAAATACAGTTTTTAACGCCCGCACAGCAAAACGCACTGAAACACATTCTTTCGGTATGGAAAGAACATCGCGCCAATCTTGCCGATGCTGATATTCTGCCGATCGGACTTTGTCCCTCCGGACGCGCCTGGACGGGCTTTTATGCCGTTGGCAAGCATTCGTATCTGCTCCTGTTTCGTGAATGTAACGATCAGCATACCTTTACTTTCTCGCTGCCGGACATTCCCGACAAAAAACCTGTTTTGCTGTTATCAAACACTACCGCGCATGCAACGTTGGAAGGTCAAACACTGATTTGCACGCTCGATCAAATTCGTTCCTACGCGTTCTTTGAACTGCAATAACAGAAGAATAGGTTTCATGCGGAAAATTTCATATTTTCTTCAAAAACGGCAACACTAATAAACGAACAGAGGCGTATAAAGGAGAAAATATGATGAAAGCAACCGGTATTGTCAGAAGAATCGATGAGTTGGGACGCGTGGTCATTCCCAAGGAGATCCGCAGAACACTGCATTTTCGCGAAGGCGACCCGCTTGAAATTTATACCGATCAAGACGGCGGCGTCATACTGAAAAAATATTCGGTGATAGGGGAGATGGAGCCGTATGTGCGCGAGTTCGCCGATTCGATCTATCACACCATCGGATGTACGGCGGTCATAACCGATAAAGATACGGTGCTGGCGGCAAGCGGACAGGGGAAAAAAGACTTGCTCGGTCAGCCGCTGTCGGCACAGCTGCAGAAAAGCATGGATCAGCGCAAGGGTGTTAAAAAAGAAAAATCCGGCAGGGAAGTGCCGATCCCGCTGACGGAAAACGATAAAAACGAATACGCCTCGCAGTGCATTATGCCGATCATCGGCGGAGGTGACGTCTTAGGCGCCGTCATTCTTACTTCGCAAAACGAAACCTTGACGGATGCCGCCTATAAAAACGCCGAAACGGCGGCGTATTTTTTAGGAAACCAATCGCAGTAAAGCGCTTATTCTTTATCCCGTAATTTGACGCTTTGTGCCGCAAGACGGCGGTTTTCCTCCGCCTGCGCGGCATAATGCTTACGTGTGGTGTTCACGTCCTTGTGCCCCAAAACATCGGCGACAAGGTATATATCGCCGGTTTCGCGGTAGAGAGTCGTGCCGTAGGTGGAACGCAGCTTGTGCGGTGTGATGTGCTTGAGCGGTGCAATGATCGCCGCGTATTTTTTGACGAGCTTCTGTACCGTACGCACGGAGATGCGTTCTCCTTGCAGAGAGAGAAAAAAGGCGGGGGAGTCGGCACCCTTCCATTCTGCGCGTTCCCTGGCATAAGACGACATGGCATCGGTGACTTCCGGGGACATGAACAGTACGGACTGATTGCCGCCCTTGCGCGTGACGCGGATGCTCAGATTCTTGAAATCCACGTCGTCGGTATTCAGCCCGACGCACTCGCTGATACGGATGCCTGTGCCTAAAAACAGCGTCAGCATTGCCAGATCGCGCGTTTTGGTCTGATGATGGAAGCGTTTCTGCGTTTCGCTCATGCCTTCACCGGTTTCGACTTCGTCCAAGAGTTTTGCGACCTCGTCCACTTCCAAACGGATGATCGCTTTTTCGTGAAGCTTTGGCAGATCGAGCAGGGAAGCGACGTTAGATTCCAAATCACCGCGCTTGTAGAAATACTTGAACATCATGCGGATCGACGCGATTTTACGGGAAAGACCGCGTTCGCGGTTTTCCACCAGTTTATTCTCGTCGTTTTCATAGAGCGAAATATATTGCATATACCGTTCCAGGTCATGCACGGTAAGGGATTGCAGATCGTTAAGCGTAAGCTCCTTGACGGGGCGGTTTTTTTCACCCGAAAGCCACGAAAAAAAGAGGCGCAGATCATAGCCGTAATTCAGGCGCGTCAGCGGTCCGGTCGTGTTTTGAATGCCGGCGAAAAGCAAAGAACAGAAGTCGGGGAGTTCCTTTTCAATTTCCTTGAGCTTCCGCATACTCTTTTGACTGCGTTCTAAAAAGTACGAATCCATGGGGAAAACTCCTTTCAATGCGCAGGGGATATTCTCTAATCTATTCGCAAAAGACAAGTTTTGCGAATACTTGAGTATATTTTAGCGTGTTTTAGCGGGTTTGTCAAGGGGTTTTCCGCATAAATGTGATAATTCAATCATTTGTAGTTTGACAAGATTATTTGACTCGAATATAAATATAATGATTGCGGAATTTGCGCCTGGCACTGGGATGATTGATTGTAGCGTTTTTTTAACTCCCCGCCGGCAGATTCTTCTTTTTTGCCGTGTTCTCCGACAGCGTTTTGATTATAAAGCGGATAATAACCCGGCGTCCGATCAAATAATCACGCACGCGTTGTTTGCAGGCGAACCACTCCGCTGACAGATTTCGCAAACCGCGCTGCGCTTATTTAACGGTCTCATTTTAGGATATAGAAATGAATGTTCTTTTCTAACATCCAACGGAATCGGTCGATACCACTTCCTTTTGCCAAATAAAACGTGTTCTGTTCCCGTCTTTTGTCAAGCAACAAGTAAGTATTTTGCGAATAGTTGACTGCAAAAAACAGTTTTTTTCGTAAAAAAACGGCTGATTTCAGCCGTTTTTCACTATTTGTTAGTGGTTTCGTCGTTATTTTCCGTCTTCTTCCGCTTTTTGATCTCGCCGGTAGCCAGTTTATCACAGCGGTTGTTATATTCGTTATCGGCGTGCCCTTTTACCTTGATAAAATTCACGGTATGCGTACGGCACAAATCGTAGAGTTCCTGCCACAAGTCCTTATTGGGCACTTCCCCACTTCCCTTTTTCCAACCCTTTTTCTTCCAGCCGAATATCCAGCCTTGCGTGAAAGCGTTGACCAGATACGAGCTGTCCGAATACAGGTTGACGCGGCAAGGTTCCGTCAAGAGCTTTAACGCTTCGATCGCGGCGGTCAATTCCATACGGTTGTTGGTCGTCTG
>JAGCSD010000018.1 GCA_017964345.1 Clostridia bacterium | reverse complement strand
GAATTTGACCGTGTGATCGGTCTTTCCAACCTCCGCGCGATTCATCTCAACGACAGCATGAACCCTTTGGGCAGTCATAAGGACCGTCATCAAAAGATCGGACAGGGATTTCTCGGGTGGGACGCGTTTGTACGCATCATCAATCATCCGATTCTGCGCCATCTGCCGTTTTACCTCGAAACACCCAACGACGTGGAGGGCTACGGGCAGGAGATCGCCCGTCTGCGCGAGGCGTGGAAAGCATAGGGCGCGGTTGACAGACACGGCAGGTTGGATTATAATAGTATACTGACGAAAGGAAACGGAGAAAACGTATGATTCAATCAAATGAACTGAGAGAAAAATTTCTTGCTTTTTTTGCTTCCAAGGAACACACGGTGATACAGGGAGCGTCCCTGATCCCGGAAAACGATCCGAGTGTGCTGTTTACCACCGCGGGTATGCACCCGCTCGTGCCGTATTTGCTCGGACAGCCGCATCCGGAAGGAACAAGACTGACCGACGTACAAAAGTGCGTGCGCACCGGCGATATCGACGAAGTGGGCGATGCGTCGCACCTTACCTTTTTTGAAATGCTCGGCAACTGGTCGCTGGGCGATTACTTCAAAAAAGAAGCGATTTCATGGTCATGGGAATTTTTGACCTCACCCAAGTGGCTGGGATTGGATCCGGACAAGCTGTTCTTTACGGTGTTCGCCGGGGACGAGGATTCGCCCCGCGATCACGAGGCGGCGCGTCACTGGATGGCGTGCGGCGTGAAAGAAGACCATATTTTCTTCCTGCCCAAAAAGAATAACTGGTGGTGGGCGGGCAACACCGGTCCCTGCGGGCCGGATACCGAAATGTTTATCGACACCGGCAAGCCCAAGTGCTGTGACGAATGCTCGCCCGCGTGCGACTGCGGCAAGTACCTTGAAATCTGGAACGACGTATTTATGCAGTATAACCGCACGGCGGACGGAAAACTGGAACCTCTGCAAAAGAAAAACGTCGACACCGGTATGGGACTGGAGCGCACCATCGGCGTTCTGCAGGGCGTCAAGAGCGTGTACGACACCGATCTCTTTACTGCCGCCAAAGCGAAGATCGCCGCGCTTTCCGGTAGAGTCTACGGACAGGATGAGGATACGACCAAAGCATTCCGCGTGATTGCCGATCACATCCGTACCGCCACGTTCATTTTAGGCGATCCCAAGGCAGTCACGCCGAGCAACGTGGATCAGGGGTATGTTTTGCGTCGATTGATCCGCCGCGCGATTCGCTTTGCTAACCGTTTGGAAATGCCGGAGCAGGCGATTCTCGCTGTGGCGGAGGTTTATATTGAACAGTACAAGAACGTCTATCCCGAGCTTGCGGCGCATCGTGCGTTTATTTTGGAACAGCTTAAGCTTGAAGATGAACGCTTTACGCGCACGCTGAAGCAGGGACTGAAAGAGTTTGAGAAAGTCGACGCGCGCCTGAAAGCGCAGGGCGAAACCGTGATCGACGGCGTCACGACCTTCCACCTGTATGATACGTTCGGCTTTCCGCCGGAGATCACCAAGGAGATGGCAAAAGAAAAAGGCTACGAAGTGGATATGGCGGGCTTCGAGGCATGTTTTAAGGAACATCAGGCGAAATCCTCCCAAGGCTCCGAACAACGCTTTAAGGGCGGGCTGGCGGAGCAAACGGTGGAAACGGCGCGCCTGCATACCGCCACGCATCTGCTTCACGCCGCGCTGCGCAAGGTGCTCAACGATCCCGACGTGGCGCAGAAGGGAAGCAACATCACCAGCGAGCGCCTGCGGTTTGACTTTACCTTCGGGCGCAAGGTGACGCGGGAGGAGCTTGACGAGGTCGAAAGGCTCGTCAACGAGGCGATCCAAGCGGACGTGCCGATCGTCTGCGAGCAGATGCCGCTGGAGGAAGCCAAAAAGTCCGGCGCCATCGGCTTGTTTGAAAGCAAGTACGATTCCGTTGTCAAGGTGTACACGATGGGTCCTTTCTCCAAGGAGATCTGCGGCGGTCCGCACGCGGAACATACGGGTGAACTTGGCAGATTCCGCATCGTCAAAGAGGAGAGTTCCTCGGCAGGCGTGCGGCGCATCAAAGCCGTGCTGGAATAATACGTATTCTTTTACCGCAGAAAAAACTTTCTGCGGTATTGATTTAGATGGAGGGATGCAAGATGCGGATCACCTATTTCGGTCATTCCTGCTTCAAGTTGGAGCAAAACGGTTTTTGTGTGGTGATCGATCCGTTTGCGGACGTGCGCGGGTATCAGGACGTGCATACGACGGCGGATATGGTTTTGTGCAGTCACGATCACTTCGACCATAACGCGGTCGCCGGCGTCAAGCGGCGTCCCGGTCGGCAGGCGAATCCTTTCGGCGTCACGATGATGGAAACCTTTCACGATGACGCGCAGGGCGCCAAACGGGGCAAAAATATCGTGCATATTTTGTCCTGCGAGGGCAGAACGCTCGTGCATCTGGGGGATCTGGGACATTTGCTGAATGAGCGGCAGCTG
>JAGCSD010000162.1 GCA_017964345.1 Clostridia bacterium | reverse complement strand
ACGCAGCGCTTGTCTTAAACGGCAGCGGACGCTCTTCACCCTTGCGCGGCAAGCGGCTTTCGGGAAACACTCCCACCACGCCGCCGGAGGAAAGGATCGCCTGCGACGCGGCGAGAAAGCCGAAGTCAAACGTATTGCGGTTCACTTTTATCCCGCCCATCCCGCGCAAAAACGGTCCGAGCATTTTTCTGGTATACAGCACTTCCGCCATCTGAAATCGCAGAGTACGCCAAAAGAACACAAACAGATAGACCGCATAATCGAACACCGACGTATGGTTGGAAATCAGGATCGCTGCACCGCGGATACGCTTCCCCTGCGCGGCGCGGTCTTCATAATACACCTTGGTGCGGAAGCACACCCACTGCACCGGCAAGGCGGTCAGCTTGACGAATGCGTTAAAAAGCCTAATCCGCATGGTCGCCCTCGCAGAGAAAGGTATAGAGCGCCGCCACACTGTTCAGACTTTTGCCCTCCTGCGTGGGGAAAGCAACGGAAAACTCCTCCTGAAGAGCGGAGATCAAGGCAAAATAATCCAGACTCGTGCCTCCTTCATCTAAAAAGAAGTCGGCGTTGTCACGCACATCGCCGGATTCTTTTCCCAGTGCGAAAGCAAACATCTCCCGCACACGCGCCAGGCGCGGATCGTCGTTTTGCAGGGTATCGGCAAACGATTCGCCGGATGCGACCGTAAACTCTCCCTTTGCCAGACGGCGCGCCAGACACGCGCGGTTAAGTTTGAATTCCTCCGCTTCCATCAGCGGATCGGTCACAAATACGATCTTCTTCAGGCTTTTGGCACGCCTGACGGCTTGCGCGGTCTCGCGAACGCGCGCCTGCAGCGCTTCAAAGCGCGCGCTTGTCAGCGCGCGGGAAACGGAAACGAGCAGGACCGGCTCGACGCTCTCGTCCTGCCGCACGCCGAGCAGCGCCGCGCCGGCGATATCCTCACCCGCAAAGGCGGGCTCTAAAAGGGCGGGATTTAAGTTTTCCCCGTCAGAAGCGATGACAACGTCGTCCCTGCGTCCGAGCAGACGATACCGTCCGCGCACACACTCCGCCAAATCCTGCGTATGAAACCATTCCTCGCGCGGAACAAGCTGTCCGTCGATCATCACGCGGCGCGCCATGACCTTGCCGCGCACCAGCAGATCCCCCTGTTCACTGATCGCGTATTCCACGCCCGCCAGCGGCTTGCCGATAAACGCCGCGCTGCGCACGCGGCAGGAGCCGGACAGCTCCACCGACGTAATACCGATCTCCGTCATGCCGTAACCGTTGGCAAGCGGATAACCGATCAAATTGAAGAAAGACAGCGCTTCTTTGGAAATCATACTGCCGCCGGTGATTAGGAAGCGGATGCTCTCACCGAAAAGTTGTTCCCTGACCGGTGCGAACGCTTTGCGGATGAACGCCTTCCCGATCAGCGGAACGTCCCCGATTACACGGGCAATACGAAGCCCCTTTTCCAGCTTTTCCTCTTCCCCGCGGGCGCGCACCGTGCGCATTGCCTGCTCGTAGACCTTTTCCCAAAACAGCGGAACGGCGAAAATATGCGTAACGCGATGCCGCTTGACCGTATTGACGATCGTGCGCGGCGCCATATCCTCCAAATGCACGAACGTGCGGGAGAAAAACGCAAACCATATATATACGGCGATCAGCCCGAACACATGATAAAACGGCAAAAATGTCAACAGTTTCAGTTTTCCGTCCGTGTGCTGTTTGATCGCCTTGCACTGACGGATGATATGATAACTGCTTAAAATCTGATAATAAAATTCTTGAGCGGAATACGCGCACAGCTTGATATGCTCCGAAGTGCCCGAGGACATGATCCACAGCTCTTCCCCGAACGCGGCGGGCAGAACCAACGGCTCGGCGGCGGGCAGGTCGGAAAACCGTATTGTCAAAACGCTATACTGCCGCTCCTCGGAAATGACCGCGGCGGCGCCGGCGTCACAAAGAGCGCGCTCCACGGCGTCCTGCGGCAGACGCAGATTCACCAGTAACGGACAAAATCCCGCGGCAAGGATCGCCCAAAACAACTCGATCCATTCCACTGAGTTGTTCATAGCGAGTCCTACCACCGCGTTTTGTGCAGCATCCGGCAGAGCGGCTTTCACGGCGCCGGCAAGGCGCAGCGCTTCTTCGCGCGCCTGCCCGTACGTTGTGGTTTCCACGCGGTATCCCGCACTGCGTTCATAAAGGATATTATCCTTCTCGCTGAACATTTTTTCAAACAGCGTGGCAAACGAAACCGTTTCACTCTTCAGGGACGCCGTTTTCGCCGCCACATAAGCATTGATCGATTTATATTCGCCCAGCCCGAAATCCTGCATACAGTCCCCTTTTTTTGTGCTGTCAAACGCATCCTCAGCGTAGAATATATATTGTATATAATGTGATTGTATCATAAAACCCAAGATAACGCAAGGAAATTTGTCAGAAAAAAAATGGTTTTGACTCTTCTTGTCACGTTCGCGAAGAAATCGTTTTTGCGTCGCCTTTTTTCTGTTTCGGTTCTATACTATATGAAACGCAATGCTCAATTTATATGGGAAATTTATGATATTTTACCGGGGATCCCGCGAATTCCGCTCTACCGTTTTTTCGCGAAAACGTACCGAAAAATTCCCCCGAAAAAACAGTTGACACACCGGGGGAAGTATATTATAATACCTATGCTTTGGTCGCCCAAAGCAAAAAGGAACCGTGGCCCGGTAGCTCAGCCGGTTAGAGCGCTAGCCTGTCACGCTAGAGGTCGTGGGTTCGATCCCCATCCGGGTCGCCATTTTCTTTTTGCCTTGGTAGCTCAGTCGGTAGAGCAGGGGACTGAAAATCCCCGTGTCGGTGGTTCGATTCCGCCCCAAGGCACCAATGCGGTAGTAACTCAGCTGGTAGAGTGCCACCTTGCCAAGGTGGATGTCGCGAGTTCGAATCTCGTCTATCGCTCCAACGGCGCCATAGCCAAGCGGTAAGGCACGGGCCTGCAAAGCCTTCATCCCCGGTCCGATTCCGGGT
>JAGCSD010000161.1 GCA_017964345.1 Clostridia bacterium | reverse complement strand
GGTGTGCGGCGCTACATTCAGGTTGACTTGCGTACTGGGAATAATTTGCGACGGATTTTGAGCGTCATCCAGTGCTCTGTAGCCCCAGTTATAGTTGACGGCCACAGTTGAAAGCGTGACATTGCTGTCATTATAGACATAGAAAGTCACGGCGTTGGTATAACCATCCGAAAACGGCATTTCACGGAAAAGCGAGCTTTCGTCCGATTTGGTAATCAGATATGAGCGCGTTTCACCCATCTTCAGTTTGGCAACGTCTATTGCCTGATGTCCCAGCGCGGAAAGCGTTATTGTCTGTGTAAAATCACACTGCGTGCAGTATGATGTCACAACACCCGCCTCCGTGCAGGTCGGTCCGGTCACCGTTTCAATCAGATCATGCCCGAAGCGCGGCTGCAGCACCGTATGGCAGACGGTGCATTTCTGATCGGTCGTGCAGGTGGCGGCACTGCCCGGCGTGTGAGAAAGTTGTGCCGTTTTGTTCAGGCTGCCGCTGATCATATTTCCGCAATCAGTACAGAATACGTGCGCGTCACAGCCGGGTTCTATGCAAGTCGGGGCTTTCTGCGTGAAGGAAGCGGTGTGTGCGTGCAAGCAGGAAACAGGCTCCTTGATAATATACAGAACCATATCGCCGGTTGTTTTATTTCCTGCACTCCACGTGCCGGACGACGACGCAGTAAAATTGCCCGCCTCGTCAATTTGTCCCGTGACGGGATTATACCAGATATAGCGATATGATCCGTTCGGCGTCAGCGAAGAAACCGTGCCGGTCTTAACAGCGTTTTCTGCTGTGGCATTGGGATTTCGCGCTAAAGCGGGATCGCTGAACTGATAGAAATACAGCACAATCTTGCTGTGGTCCGTATTGGAAGCACACAGATAAAAGACAAGATTGTTTTCCGGTGTAAAGTAGGCGGTATTGTCAAACCGCGGCAGCAGTGTGTGCCAATCGCAAACGATTTCTTCAAAGAACGTGCGCATATAGCACAGTTGATAGGTGCTGCGGTAGGAGAGTGCGTCCTCCCACACGGCTTCCTGTTTTTCCTCAGATGTAATGAGATCCACGCCGTCGTTGGAACTATCATCCTCGTCATAGGTGCTTTGGTAATTCCACATATCCTGAGCGCCCCACGAGGCGCCGAACATACCGCTCAGATATGCCATCCAACCCTGTACACGCGCACCGAAGTTTTTGGTCCACAGGAAGCAGTATTTTCCTTCATAATTTACAACAGGCTTCCCTTGCCCGTTATTCCAGTAATCCTTCGGATAGGTGAGATTGATTTTTTCATTATACTTTTGTGACCACTGCGCTGCGTACCAGGTATGTGCGTTGATTTCACGGAAAGAAGAATCAGATGCCGTTGTGTTGCTGACGCTCTCCTGATGTGCGGAAAGCGGATGGTGATACGCGTCATAATAGGCGATGCGCTCCGCCACGTAATGATACGGGTTGTTCGCCGCACTCCATTCACGGTGACCATTGTAATTCTCGCGATCCCAGTAAAAATCGTTATCGACCTCCTGTCCGAGCGTCCACATCACGGGGAAAGCGCCAAACCGTGCCACCCAATAGCGGGAAAGTCTGTCCAGCGCCGCTTTGGCGTCGTCGGAAAGATCGTAAAGCGTAACCGTTTCATTGCCGTGTGAAACCTGTGCCACGGATGTATCGGACCAGCCGCCGTTTTGACTGATAAAAGTACTCATTTCGGTGGGGAAGAAGAATGCCGCGTTGGCGTGCACCAATCCGTATGAAGCAATCGTACGGAACTTCAAGTCGTAATCGGCAAGTCCATCCATATCACTTGCCTGCACGCCGTCAAGCAAATTAAATCCTGCGCCGATCGGTTCGCTCTGCATGACGGTAAATCACTGGCTTTGCCGATGCGCGCCAACGGTTTCAATCATTTCGGGGGTTTCGGCTCCCAAACTCCAGTGTGTGTCACCGAGGTAGAAGAACGGCGTGCCGTCGTCATACATAAAGTACTTTGTATTCGGTGCGGTTTTTATAAAACCGTGCTGATAGACGGCAAGGTCTCCGTTGTACGCGGTGCAGGTGAGCGTACCGGTTTGTCCGTGCAGTCCGGTATCGGTTGTAACGTTACAGGTGGTCGTATACGTCCATGTGCCGGCGGAAGGACACACAAAACGCACACGCCATACACGTCCGCCGTCCCAAAAAGCGGGAATCACATAGGTGACCGTTCCGTTGGTCAGAACAAGATCCAGCGTAATATCTTCATACGGATCGGAATAGTTTGTGTCACTGACGAATACCGCTTCATTTTCCACCCATGTCTGCGCGCTCGTCACACCGTGCGCAAGCAAGGTTTCATCATAACGACGCAGAGATATGTTGTCGATGGCGATACTTGCTACTGCGTCTGTTTCGATACGGTGCAGACAGAATCTCCAGTTGCGGTCTTGGATGGCGAGATCGGCGTCCGATATGTCGAAAGACGTCGTATAGGTATACCATACGCCCGCTTGCGATTCTTCCGCGGAGGGTAAGTCCGCATAAAACTGTCCATTCGGATTTTGGGGCGAAAAACTCGTTTGCGTGTTGGTGCGGATCGTCACCCCGAACGGAGCGGTCGGAATATCTGCGCCCGAAAGATAGGTGATTTTATACTGAAAAGAAAGATAGTACTGTCCCGACAGCGCGTTCGCGCCCGATAGATAGTATGCCAGATTCAGGGCGGGCGAGCTGTAGGAACTATTGGGGATAAAGGACAAACAAGTACCGGTTTCGGCATCCGTTATCAGAGAAACGGTCGGACTGCCGACTGTGCCCGTCCAGTGGGTCTGTGATAAGTTGGTGATGTCGGTAAACGTGGAGGAAGCATCTTCGATCAGATTGCTTCCCAGGGGGACCGAACTTCCGGATGCGATCAACGGCAATCCCGGTAGAACCGAGAATGCGAGCATGAACGCGAGAAGTACTGAGCCTGCACAGAGCAGGGTATGTTTCATAGCGGCACCTCCTTTGTATTTTACCGTCCTTCCGGGCGTAAGAAAACGAAACAGGTAAAAAGGAAATAGTATTGTGTCAAATACGAAACGGAACAATTGTCAAAAACGAGAAATGCGCGTATGATTACAGTCGCCGGAGCTCTTTGATTTTTGCAGAATCAGCGCGGATGAAATAGGTGTTTTGATGGGTATAGATCACTTTGCCGGGTAAGCATCCGGCGGGCTTTTTAACAAAACGGCGGCGCGTACAGTCGACCGGAACGACGGTGTCCTGCCGTCCTTTTGAGAAATGCGCGGCGAGCATGGCGGCTTCCTCAATGGACCGTTCGTCCGCGTTTTCAGCGTGGAGAATGACGTGGGAACCGTGTATATCCCGCGTGTGGAACCACAGATCGTCCGGTGAAGCAAAATGCAGAGTCAGCCGGTCGTTCTGCGTATTGTTTTTGCCCACAAAAATATCTAATCCGGCGGAAGAGAGAAAGTGCATCGGCTTGCTCGGTGTTTCCTTCCGGTTTGTTTTCGACGTTTTGAGGTAGTTCTTTGCCTCCAGTTCACGGCGGATATCCGCCAGATCCTCCGCTGTTTCGCAGGTTTCCAGTGAATCCGCCAAGTCGGAGAGAAATTCGTTTTCGCGCGCGGTTTCCGCCGTTTGCTGATCTAAACGCCGCTTTGCCGTTTTCAACTTGGCTTATTTCTTGAAAAACTTCTGTGCGTTGGCGGCGCCGGATAAAGTGGGATCAAGCGGAATGGAAAACGGGCGCATATCATCATAAAAATTGGGCAGAGAGATCTCGCTCGCGCCGCGCGGTACGCGGAACAGGTTGGCGGTCAGCAACTCGCCGCTGATGCGCAGGGTTTCCATTTCGGCGCATTCCTGCGCCTTTTCCGCCTGCTGTGCCCGTTTTTTTTCCGTTTTTTCGATCAGCGAACGGATTTTCTGCCTGAGATCACGTGCGCGTTCCTGACGCCGCAGTGCCGCGTCGCGTTCGCTGACGCAGGCGTCAATCGCGAGTGAGAGCGAATCGTACGGTTTCTGCCGTGCGTCCTGAAAGCGCATTTGTTTGACGGCAAAATAATCCAGCGGTTCATTCTGTTCGTCTACAAGCACAACGGGGGAAAACGTATGCGTGCGGTATAGATCGATATAACCGTCAAACGCGGATTTAAGCGTACTGCTTTCCGCGCGCGCATAGATTTCTTCCGCCGCCTGGCGCGACAGTCCCGTAAAAGAATCCGCTAAATAACGCGGAGAAGAGATGGTTTCCGGAGAATGGGTAAAAGGATCCGTTCGCCCTTGCGAAGGCGGCAAGCGGTAGGAAAGACCCGGCTGCAGCTGGCGAATGCGGCTCATAGCGGCGTTCACGCGACGGATGCAATCCAATATCCTGCCGTTCTGATCGGTCAGGATCAGGTTGCTGTGTTTGCCCATGATTTCGACGATCAGCCGTTTTTCTTCGGGCTCATGGAAGTCGTTGCGCCCTTCAAGGGACAAGAACACGATACGCTCGTTTTCTACCTGCCTTGCGCGCAGGAAGCGCGCGCCGGTCAAATGCTTGCGCAGAAGCATGCAAAACGGCGAGGCGGACGGGGGATTGCTTTTTGAAATTTCCGTCAGATGCAGACGCGCGTTGGCGGCACCGGTGCATATCAACAGTTTGCGCTGTTCACCGCCGGCATACAGAAGCAGATGGATTTCATCATTTTCCGGTTGATTGACTTTATCAATCCGTCCTCCGGCGAGAGCTTCGTTCAATTCAAAAACGATCGCTCCGATCGTCAAACCGTCCATGGGCATATCCGGAATCCTCCTGAGCCTATTCTATCATAAAAAAATCTGCTTTTCAAGTACTTTTTTCTTGCTTTAATATAAAAATTTGACGAAAGTTAGCCAAAAAAACTCAATTATGATTGCCTAATTGCTCGGTCTGTGCTATAATATCTCCGATTGTTATGAATGAGCTTGGAGGTACATTTATGAGCACTATGACAAAAAACGAAAAAAATCAAGCGGTAATTTGCTTTGAGATCGGCAAAGACGCCATGGACAAAGCAACGGAAGCCGTTTTTCAGCGGAATCGTTCCCGTTACGCGATCCCCGGATTCCGGAAGGGACACGCTCCCCGCAGAATGGTGGAACAGTACTACGGCTCCGGCGTCTTTTTCGAGGATGCGTTCAACGACCTGTTTCCCGACGCCTATGAAGCGGCGATCAAAGAGCACGAGCTTCAGCCGGTCGATCAGCCCCATGTGGAGCTGGAGGACATCACCGACGAAGGCAATGTAAAAGTCAAGGCTACCGTGACGTTAATGCCCGAGGTAAAACTCGGCGCCTATACCGGTATAAAAGTCGAAGCGGTGGAGTATACTGTAACCGACGAAGAGGTTGACCACGAGATCCATCACGCGCTGGAGCACGCGTCCCGCTTTGAGGACGTGGAAGATCGCCCCGTCAAAGAGGGCGACACGGTCGGGCTGAACTATTCCGGCAGTGTGGACGGCGTGAAGTTTGAAGGCGGCACGGCGGAAAACCAAACGCTCGAGATCGGTTCGCACTCATTTATTCCCGGATTTGAAGAGCAGATGATCGGTATGAACATCGGCGAGGAAAAAGCACTGCACGTCACGTTCCCCGAGGACTATCATGCTGACGACCTTAAAGGCAAGGAAGCCGTGTTTGAGGTCAAGGTGCTTTCTATTAAAGAAAAGCAGGTCCCCGCGCTGGACGATGAATTTGCCAAAGACGTTTCGGAATTTGATACGCTGGAAGAGTATAAAGCGGATATTCGCAAGAATCTGATGGAAAATAAGAAGAAACAGGCAGAGAGCGAGCAGGAAAACAAGATGGTCGAAACCATTGCCGAGAATGCCGAAATCGACGTTCCCGACTGCATGGTAGAGCAGGAAATCGATTCGCAGATCCGTGATATGGAAATGCGGATGAGCTATCAGGGATTAAAATTCGACGATTATCTGAAGTATACCGGCATGACGCGCCAGCAGGTGCGCGATATGTACCGTGAGGGCGCCAAGAAGACCGTGAAGATCCGTCTGACGCTCAATGCGATCAAGAAACAAGAGAATATCACCGCCTCTGAGGAAGAGATCCAAAAGGAGATCGACGATTACGCCGAAAAATATCATGTCGCGGAAGAAATGAAGAATATTTCCGACGATCAGAAGGAATACTTTAAGGACGTAGCGGAAATGAACAAGTTGATGGCGTTCCTGAAAGAAAAGAATCCCGCCAAGAAAGCGGTGAAGAAAGCAGCCAAGAAGCCTACAGCCAAGAAAGAAGATGCAGATAAGGCAACACCGGCGGCGGAAAAACCCGTGAAAAAGGCGCCCGCCAAAAAACCTGCCGCTAAAAAAACAGACGCGGCGAAGAAGACCGCAAAATCCGAATAAAGAAAGAGGAGAAGTATTATGCCGTTGATTCCCTATGTTGTGGAACAGGACGGGAGAGGGGAAAGGTCGTATGACATCTATTCCCGTCTGCTGAAAGACCGTATCATTTTCTTAGGCGGCGAGATCGATGATGAGCTTGCCAATGCCGTAGTCGCCCAGCTTCTGTTTTTGGAGGCGGACGATATGGAAAAGGACATCATGCTCTATATCAACTCGCCCGGCGGTTCCGTGACGGCGGGACTTGCCATTTATGACACCATTCGCTATATCAAACCGCAGGTTTCGACCATCTGCATCGGTATGGCGGCGAGCATGGCGGCGGTTTTGCTTTCCTCGGGCGCCAAGGGCAAGCGTATCGCTCTACCCAATAGCGAGATCATGATCCATCAGGCGCTCGGCGGCGCGCGCGGGCAAACGACCGACGTATTGATACATGCCGAACAACTGCGCAAGTGCAAGGATAAGCTGAATCACATTTTGGCGGAGAACACCGGCAGATCGTTTGAACAGCTGGAAGCCGATTGCGAGCGCGATCATTTCCTTTCCGCTCAGGAAGCGCTGGAATACGGGCTGGTAGACGCGATCTACACACACAGACAGTAAGGAGATCAGAATGGAAGAAATCAGATGCTGTTTCTGCGGCAGAATGCCGCAGCCGGGCTTGTCTTTCGTATCGGGCCCTCCGGGCGTGTATATCTGCGAGGAATGCGTGCAGGACTGCATGGATTCCCTGGAAGAAGAGCATCACGAAGCACATCGCCAGGAAGCCTTACAGCTATTAAAGCCCCGTGAGATCAAGGAGATCCTCGATCAGTACGTGATCGGGCAGGAAAAGGCAAAGGTTGCGCTTTCTGTGGGCGTATATAACCACTATAAGCGCGT
>JAGCSD010000160.1 GCA_017964345.1 Clostridia bacterium | reverse complement strand
CTCTTTTTTCTTTTCTTCAAATTCTTCTTTCGTAATAATGTTTTCATCCAGCAGTTTTTTGTACTTTAACAACACGTCGTACGACTTCATTTGCGTATCGTACGTTTCGGTAGATTCGGCTTCTTTTTCCTCTGTTGCCGGCGTTCCCCCGTTTTGCTTGACAAGGAATTTGTTATACAGATCCAAAACATTGTTCACTTCCACGGCGATATTCAAGTTATCCAAAGTCACAACCTTACTTGAAAGATTTTTAAAGGTTATAATCAGTGTATATTGATGTTGTGTTGCCGTCACTTGTTTGCCTGAAGATGATGCCTTTGACGCTATTGCCCCGGCAATCATACCTGCCCCGCCGCCGAGCAAGCCGCCAATCGCCATCCCCGCCAATCCGCCGGAAGAAGCTGTTCTGGTCACTACTTGATTATCCTGCTTTATTTCAAAAAGGTTAATCTCCTGATAGCTATAAACCTGAGAAAGATTTTTGCCGGATTTGAATTGGAACGTCCACGTTTCAGGATTAACGTACATTATTTCTTTAGCTTCTTTGTTTAATACAATTTCTTTGCCGCGGGACAAAATAGAGAGCCCTAACTGATAATAATCGTAGTCGCTTCGGGTATCCGTGGTTTTCATAGCATATCCTTTTTTTAGCAAAATAACCGCAGGAATAGCAAATAATAAACCTAACCCGTAAAAAAACAAATAACAGAAGCCGAGACCCGCAAGAATCCATCCCCAAACCAGCATAGCTTTTTTACCGCGTGGTGGTTGTGGTTTATATGTTTCGCGTCCTATCTGCACGATTTGTTCATAGGAATACTCTGATCCGCCTACAACCGTCTTTTGAAAATACGGTGCGTTTTCCCTTAAAAAAGAACCGCATTGTACGCAATACTTAACTTCCGCTCCGTTTTCAGCTCCGCATTTTGTGCATTTCATTTTGGAAACCCTCCTAAGTACTTTTTTCATATTTTTTTATGCTGTATCGTAAGCGCGTCTGAAACAAATATTTCTATTTCCCACGCTTCTCATTGTGTTGACTTCTTTATTTCATTTCATATAAATATTCTATAAAATAGGGTTCTGAACTTATAACCAATTTCCATTTCCATGAAACACGATAGTTTTTGTTTTCGTACGTACCGCCGATGTGAGTAACATCATCTTCTACCATTTTGTCAATTATATCAGTCGGAAGATCAAGCGCCTCATTTACACTTGCAAGGGTGGAGTCAAAATCAGAATTTTGTGACGCTTCCCACCAACGCCAATAAGCGTTACTGCTAAACGCATAGTTATGCGGATTATCATCCAGCTTCATAGATCTTCCGTTCCATCCAATAGTACACCAGTCATATTCTTCGTACTCGCTAAAAAGTTCCCGGAAATTTTTTACGGTAGTCGTCGTGCCGATATACTCCGTTGTTTCCAAATCCACACTTCCGACCGCAGCAATAAAGATAAGAGAAATAATAAGATGCAAACTGGTCGCGATACTCATCAACACCCAAAACCATTTTTTCTTATACAACGGTTTTTTCCTTTTAACCGGCTCCTCCAGTTTGCTTCCGCAGTTAACGCAAAAAATCGACTCTTGCTTGTTTTCCATCCCGCATACTGTGCATTTCATCTGTTTTTTTCTCCTTTTCCATTCTGTAATGGACTATTTATAGCCCATACAGTATCATATATAGCCCTATTTGTCAAGTACTATTTTATAGAATAAAGGCGCATAATACAATATTAGGGGGCATGATGATGAATACCTATACCGCGGTGAAAGATCGCATTTTAGTCTTATGTGAACAAAAGAATTATACGATTTACAAGCTCGCGATGGAATCGGCGGTGCCGCCATCGTCGATCAAAAATATTTTATACGGGAAGAGCAAGAATCCGGGGATCGTAACGATCAAGCTGCTGTGCGACGGGTTAGGCATCTCCCTGACCGAGTTTTTTGAAACGCCCGAATTTCGTTCACTGGACCAGGAACTGAAATAAGGTTCCGGCATCGCGCCTGCGTTTCGGCTTGCGGTATCTGCGGATACCGCCTTTGCCTACGGAGAATATGACGCGCCATTCCCGGCGGCGCATCATTTCTCCTTCGGCGGTGATGAGGGCTTGGCCCTACGCTCTGTGGAACGCACCCGATAGAGCCACAATGAATTTCGGAAGCGGTTTCCGAAATTATTAAACATCCCAACTTTTCGCTTTTCTTACACGCCGTAAATATGCCGCAATTTCTTTTACCGTATTACCGTTGTGATAAAACCTTGCCGCAAGTGTTGCCGCATCAACGATGGTATCTTCGCCGCAACCGTCTTGCACATACATGCGTCCGAGCTGTTCCATAACGGTCATGATCCGACTGAGTTTTGAATTCATTTTTAAAAATCTTATCCATGTATTCGCGCAAAGGCGACTGCGCCTCAGTAACCTTTCCTACCCAGTCTTTTTTGCCCTTAAATGATTGCTGTAGAATCGCGTCATGCATAGCGCATCCGAATACAAATTCAAACACCTTGTTGGTTAGAACCTCTTGACTATATTTTTGCATACTCATGTTTTTCTCCATTTTCCAAAATTCCCTCCGCCGGGTTGCGACGGAGGGAATCTCTTGGTTTATTAAATCAAGATATCAATTCGGATATCTTTCCACTGACTGGTCTTGAAGTGGTGGACGCTCGGCGCGGTTCTCACGAACTCGCGGGCGTAGGCTTCATCAACGGTCAGTTCGGCGATTTTTAAGGGTTTGTCGGGATTATTTCCCCTGCTCCTTAATAGCAGCCTGCGCGGCGGCGAGTCTGGCGATCGGTACGCGGAAGGGCGAGCAGGAAACGTAGTCAAGGCCGATCTTGTGGCAGAACTCCACGCTGGAGGGGTCGCCGCCGTGTTCACCGCAGATGCCGCAGTGAAGCGAAGCGCGCTGACCTTTTCCCAGCTTGACTGCCATATCCATCAGCTTGCCCACGCCGACCTGGTCGAGTTTGGCGAACGGATCGTTCTCGAAGATCTTGGTGTCGTAGTAAGAGCCGAGGAATTTGCCGGCGTCGTCACGCGAGAAGCCGTAGGTCATCTGCGTCAGATCGTTGGTGCCGAAGCAGAAGAATTCCGCTTCCTTGGCGATATCGTCCGCCGTGAGCGCCGCACGCGGGATCTCGATCATCGTACCGACTTCATATTTGAGGTTGGAGCCTGCCGCCTTGATTTCGGCGTCGGCGGTTTCCACGACGACCTTCTTGACGAACGTGAACTCCTTGACTTCACCGACAAGCGGGATCATGATTTCGGGAACGAGCTTCCATTCGGGATGCTTGTTCTGCACGTTGATCGCCGCGCGGATGACCGCTTTGGTCTGCATTTTGGCGATTTCGGGATAGGTGACCGTCAAGCGGCAGCCGCGATGACCCATCATGGGGTTGGCTTCATGCAGCGACGCAATGATCGCTTTGATGGCTTCCACGCTCTTGCCCTGCGCCTTGGCGAGTTTTTGGATATCGTCTTCCTCGGTGGGAACGAACTCATGCAGAGGCGGATCCAGGAAGCGGATCGTCACGGGATGACCGCCCATCGCCTCGTAGATTTTTTCAAAGTCGCCCTGCTGCGTCGGCAGGATCTTATCCAGCGCCGCTTCTCTCTCTTCTACAGTGGAAGCGCAGATCATTTCGCGGAACGCGTCGATCCGGTCGCCTTCAAAGAACATATGCTCGGTACGGCACAGACCG